>JBGSVU010000521.1:0-2240 GCA_041752775.1 Pirellulaceae bacterium
GATTCCGTTTTTGCACCAGCTGGAAAAAATCCGCGAACGGGTGGAGCAGGATTCCGCCTGGCAGAATCGCGAATTCGATCCGCCCGGCCTGTCCATCAACGTCACTCTCAACGACAATGCTCCGGCGCTGAATGTGACGGCGTCGGAAACCGTGTGCCAGATTTATCTGCGAACGTTGCCAGGCGTTAACGTGGAACCACTGATTAACCGGCTGCGGGAAACCGCCCTCGGACTGGGACTGGAGTTTGCGGTGCCCCGTTCGGCGCCGCCGATGCGAACGGACCCAGACAGCCCGTTTGTGGGAGAGGTCCTGCAGATCTGCGGACAGTCGCGGGCCCGAACGGTCTCCTATGCCACGGATGGAGCCGTCCTCGGCGAGCTGGAAAACCTGATCGTCTGTGGTCCCGGCTCCATCGACCAGGCCCACACCACCGACGAGTGGATCGCCCTGGAACAGTTACAGCAGGGTGCGGCACTTTACCGAAAAATGATTCACCACTGGTGCGAAACCACGCATGGAAACCAGGATGCCTGAAGAAACCATTGTCATAGCCGCCGCGCTCACGGAAGAAGCGGACATTATTTTCGGATTCCTGCAGCCGTTCGTGGATCAGGGACTGCTCCTGCCCCGAACCATTGAGGAAATCATCCATCTCACGCGGCATGCGTTCATCGCGCGCGACTCCGGGTTGAATGACAAAATTGTCGGCTTTGCGGCGATCGAAGTTTACTCACGAAAACTTGCCGAGATCCAGTGTCTCTCGGTCGATCCGGACTATCAGCGTTGCGGGATCGGCCGGCGGCTGGTCCAGCGCTGTATCGAACGGGCCGCCGAACAGAATGTGCTGGAGTTGATGGCAATTTCGGCGTCGGATGATTTCCTGAAGAGTTGCGGATTTGACTATTCGCTTCCGTCGCAGAAGCGGGCGCTTTTTCTGCAGCCCCGCGACAGGGTCTGTGACGACAGCTGATCGCCCGCCCCAACACCCCAGAATCAGCCCGTTTCCGAAAAGCGTCTGGCGCGATGAAATCAGCCCGTTCCCGAATGCTTCTGGTCGCCCTCCCACTGGTGCTGCTGGTTCTGGCCGCAAGCTGGATCGCGGCCGAATGGTACTCGGCTTTTCCAGCCGGTGCCCCGCGGACTTTTGTGGGACGCCAGAGTTGCGTGGAATGCCACCAGCCCCAGGTCGCCGCATTCAGCGGTTCCGATCACGACCGTGCCATGGATCTCGCATCCGAACAGACCGTGCTGGGGAAATTTGACGGAACGGTCGTCGAACATCACGGTTCGTCCAGTCGTGTCTGGCGCGACGGCCCGCGGTTCATGGTCACGACCGAGGGAGCGGACGGAGCAGCGGCGGATTTTGAGGTGACCCATGTGTTTGGCGTGCATCCCCTGCAGCAGTACATCGTCCAGCTGCCCCAGTCGGTGCCTGCCGGTCCCGGAGCGCTGGGCCACATGCAAGTCCTGCGGATCAGCTGGAACTGTCTCGAAAACCGCTGGTTTCATCTCGATCCGCCTGATGTTCCGGAGGCCCTGCAGCCAGGCGATCCCCTGCACTGGACGGGCACGACCCAGAACTGGAACAGCAGTTGCGCCGTTTGTCACAGTACCGGGCTGAAAAAAAATCACGATCCGCTGAACAACAGTTATCACACGACCTTTGCGGAAATCGACGTCAGTTGCGAAGCCTGCCACGGCCCCGCCAGCCTGCATGTGGAAATTGCCCGGCGGCGTACCCTCTTCTGGGACCGCAACCACGGGTACGGTCTGGCGAATCTGAAAACCCCGAACCATGAAGCACAGATCGAAACCTGTGCTCCCTGTCATTCGCGCCGCCGCGAACTGACCTCCACCTGGCAGCCTGGCGAGCCGTACGACGACCATTTCTCCTGCCAGCTGGTGGAACAGCCGGTTTACTTTGCCGACGGCCAGGTCCGCGACGAAGACTACGTTTACGGTTCCTTTCTGCAAAGCCGGATGTTCGCCGAGGGCGTCCGCTGCACGGATTGCCACGATCCCCATTCGACCCGGCTGCGTTTCAGCGGCAACCAGCTCTGCACCAGTTGCCACCTCCTGCAGCATCCGGCGGCGAAATATGACACGGCGGCCCACCATCATCACGCGCCGGGCACGCCGGGATCGATGTGTGTCGACTGTCACATGCCACAAACGGTTTACATGCAGGTCGACGCGCGGCGCGACCACAGCCTGCGCGCCCCGCGCCCCGATCTCAGCC
>JBGSVU010000522.1:0-6174 GCA_041752775.1 Pirellulaceae bacterium
TACCATCGCGACATGCACAGCGCGGACCTGATTTTGACTTTGACTGGAGCGTTCGCTTTCGCGCTGCTGCTGGGTTATGTCACACACCGGCTGGGTCTGTCGCCGATCGTTGGTTACCTCCTGGCGGGGATCGCCGTCGGCCCGAGCACTCCCGGGTTTGTGGCCAATCATGAGCTGGCGGAACAACTGGCCGAAGTCGGTGTCATTCTGCTGATGTTCGGGGTGGGACTGAAGTTCCATTTTTCGGAACTGCTGGAGGTTCGTCGGGTTGCGGTGCCGGGTGCGCTGGGACGGATCGTGGTGGCGACGGTGCTGGGGGTTCTGGTCGCCGTGGGGTCGGGATGGGGAGTGCCGGCGGGTCTGGTTTTTGGACTGGCGGTCTCGGTGGCCAGTACGGTCGTGCTGTTGCGGATACTGGCTGACAACAACGACCTGCATACCCCGATTGGGCATATTGCCGTGGGGTGGGTCGTGGTTGAGGACCTGTTAACGGTGCTGGTGCTGGTTCTGCTGCCGGTCTTTTTCAGCAGCGAATCTCCTGATGTGGCCGGGATTTCATTGGCGGTGGCGATCGCTGTGGTGAAAATCGGCATGCTGGTCGTCTTTACGATCGTAATCGGAAGGCGTTTTTTGCCCTGGTTTCTTGCGCGGGTGGCATCGACGCGGTCGCGCGAGTTGTTCACATTGGCCATCCTGATCGTGGCGCTGGGAATTGCTGTGGGATCGGCAAAACTGTTTGGTGTGTCGATGGCGCTGGGCGCGTTCCTGGCGGGGATGGTCGTGGGCCGGTCGGATTTCAGTTCGCGGGCCGCATCCGAGGCGTTACCGATGTCCGATGTGTTTGCTGTTCTGTTTTTCGTTTCGGTGGGAATGCTGTTCGATCCGCTGTTTCTTCTGCGTTCGCCAGGTCTGGTTGCGGCGACGCTGGGCATCGTGCTGGTCGGCAGGCCACTGACCGCGCTGGCGATCGTCGTCGTGCTGGGGCATTCGGTCCGAACGGCGCTGTCGGTGGCGATTGCGTTGGCGCAGATTGGGGAGTTTTCGTTTATCCTCGCTGCGATGGGGAGCAAGCTGGAGATTCTGCCGGAGGTCGCGACCAGCGCGATCATTGCTGCGGCGATCGTCTCGATCAGTTTGAATCCGATTCTGTACCGGCTGGTGGATCCGCTGGAACGGTGTGCCAGGCGATCGCCCCGCGTCTGGAAGTGGTTGAATTCCCGGAACAGTAATTTCAACCATCAGGTGGCTGTGCCGCCAGAGGGGAGTGAGTTGGCATCGCAAACGCTCGCCATCGTTGTCGGCTATGGTCCGGTAGGGCGGACGCTGGTTCGATTGCTCGTGGAGAATTCGATTGCACCCACGATCATAGAGTTGAATTTCAAAACGGTCCGGAATCTGCGAGCCGCGGGAGTGTTGGCGATTCATGGCGACGCAACCCACAGGGAAATCATGGAGGCAGCCGGAGCGATCCGGGCGTCCGTGCTGATTTTGACGTCGTCGGGGATGCGGGGCAGTGACGAGGCGATTCGGCAGGCGCGAGAAATCAATCCGAAGATTCGGGTTTTTGCCCGGGCAACAGGTTTGCATGAACTGCAGGCGATGCGGCAGGCGGGCGCTGATGTCGTGTTTGCCGCCGAAGGCGAGATGGCCTTGACGATGACCGAATATTTGTTGCGTCAGCTGGGCGCCACTGCAGAACAGATCGACCGGGAAAAAGACCGCATTCGCACCGAGTTGTTTGGTTGCAGTCTGGGGCCTGGCAGGCTCTTTCCAGGCGTTGAACCTGCTGCCCGTGACATTGCTGCCCAAGAATCATCAGGGAACCCGGATACGGAACTGAAAGGCTCCTCCGGCAGGGTGCCCGAATCGGACCGGGCAGGGGGAATCGGCGAAGGGGTGGCCGATGCGGCCGATGCGGCAGACGCCGGTATGGAATATCCGAATTCCGTTCGTGAGGACCGGATGGACAATTTGGAGAGCGACAGGGTTTAACGCACGCGCCATAACGCGAGCCTTGTTTGCTGCCGATCGCTGACTGTGACGGGTTAGTGCGGCAGACCGATAGGGGCTGGAGCAGGACCGCTGGGCGAATTTGGCGATGCCGGCGGTTCCAGCGGCAGTTGCAACCGCATGGATTTCAGCCAGACTGGAGCTGGAGCGGCTTGAAATCCCACCGCTGGCCAATCAAGATTGCGGGTGACCCCAGTGGATGACCCGGACACGGAAACGTTACCGCTGGACTGGCGTGGAATGGCGCGGCTGTCCGGTTGCCCTTCTTAAGTCGCACGATTGTTCTTTTTCCGAAATTCATCAAACCAGGTGACTGTCACATGCGATCGAGTAAATTTCCGGGACGCTGTCTGCGCTGCCTGATCCTGATGGGAGTTCTGTTACTGGCCGGCAACCGGGGGTTCGCCCAGGAGGAATCCGAACCGGCACCTGCCGCCGAAGTCAAACGGGAAACCCGACGCAGTTCCGGAAAACACCAACGGCTGCAATGGTTCGAGACGCACCTGGAGATGGTCCAGAACTCAAAGCATGCGGAGTTTTCCTGGCAGGCGGTCGGTCCCACCCGCATGTCGGGGCGCGGTGTCGACGTGGAAGTTCACCCGGACCAGCCGAAAACGATTTTTTTTGGAACCGCCGCGGGCGGGCTCTGGAAATCGACCGATGACGGTATCAACTGGAATCCGGTTTTCGACCAGTACGCAACCGCCTGCATCGGCGACATCGCGATCGCTCCCGCCGATCCGCAGACCGTCTGGGTAGGTACCGGCGAATCCAATATTCTGCGCAGCTCGATGGCCGGGACCGGTGTTTACAAATCGGTCGATGGAGGCGAGACGTTCCAGCACATGGGGCTGACAGATACGCAACACATCAGCCGGATTGTGATCCATCCCAAAAACCCCGATATCGTTTACGTTGCCGCTTCGGGGCACGAGTACACGTCCAACGCCGAACGGGGAGTATTCAAGTCGGTCGATGGCGGGAAAAACTGGGAACAGGTGTTTTTCAAAAATGACTCGACGGCAGTGACCGATCTGGTGATCGATCCACAACACCCCGACACGCTGTACGTCGGCACCGCTCCCCGCCTGCGTTATCGCTGGAACGATCCGGTCGGTGGCCCGGAAACCGGAGTTTACAAATCGATCGATGGCGGACGTTCCTGGGACTCCCTGGCCGGAAACGGTTTGCCGGATTTTTCCACAGGTCAATACGAACGGGTTGGCATCGGATTGTGTGCAAGCCAGCCGGAAACGGTCTATGTTTTGCTGAATCATGACGGCGCCGAAGGCAACGAGGGTGGCGCCAAAGTCTATCGCAGCGACGATGCGGGCGGGCACTTCCGGATGGTCGAAGGCAACGAGCAGGTGCGGCGGACGCATCCGGCGTATGGCTGGTTTTTCGGTCAAATCCGCGTCGATCCGTCCGATGCCGAAACCGTCTATGTGCTGGGGCTGAATATGGCTCGCACCCGCGACGGGGGCTACCACTGGGAGAACGTGCGCGGCAGTCATGCCGATTACCACGGCGGCTGGATCAATCCCAACGACCCGAATCATGTGATTATTGTCAACGACGGCGGGATCATGATCTCGCATGATGGAATGGCAACGTATCAAGCGCCCTACAACATGCAGATCGCGCACAATTACAACTGCGGCATTTCCCAGGAGCAGGGGAAATTCTGGATTTATGTCTCGACCCAGGATACGGGTGCATGGCGCGGGCTGGTGGACCTCAGCCGCGGACGCAACTCGATTCTTCACCAGGCCTGGGAACGGGCCACGGGCGACGAATCGGGCCGGCACGCCGTTGATCCGGAAAATCCCCATATCGTGTACTCCACCAGTCGTTACGGCGGTGGCCCGCAAATGACTGACTACAGCGAAAAACGGGTGATCGAACGGCGCGGCCGCACTTTCGAAAGTTACCGGACCGAAGACGTGTCGGTAAAATTCGGCGACGGCGAATCGAAACGGGCCCAGTGGGTTTCGCCGATCATCATTTCACAGCACGATTCGAAACGGCTGTTGTACGGAGCGCAGTCTGTTTTCCTGTCCGATGACGGCGGGCAAAACTGGCAAACAATCAGTCCCGACCTGTCAAATTTTGATCCGGAAAAACAGGGTAACATCGCCCATGCCGTCGTCTTTTCGATTTCCGAATCACCGGTTGAAAAAGGTGTGATCTATGCCGGCACCGACGACGGGAATCTGCAGGTGACGCGCGACAATGGCCAGTCGTGGACCGAGGTGGCAGCCAACATTGCCGGTCTGCCAAAAGGGCTGTGCGTCGCCAGTATCGAAGCCTGCCATTTTGAGGCCGGAACGGTCTACGCGGCTTTCAATGGAAAACGCCTCGACCAGTTCGAATGCCTGTTGTATCGCTCCACCGACTACGGTGCGACCTGGGAACGCATCTCGGCCAACATTCCTGGCAGCAACGCCAACGTGATCAAACAGGATCCAGCCAACCGGAACTTGCTGATGGCCGGAACCGATCGCGCGGTGTATGTCTCGACCGATGGCGGAACGGAGTGGGACGTGCTGGGCAAAGGTCTGCCGACCGTTTATGTCCACGACCTGGCCATCCAGACAGTGGAAGACTATGCCGTCATTTCGACCCACGGTCGCGGCTGTTATGTTCTGGACATCCGCAACCTGCGGCAGCCTCAGAGCACCGGGGACACGGACGAAGCCATCTCCAAAGACGACAGTGCTGCGAAAGAGGATTCCGCAGCGGAGGACAGCTCCGCGAAGGAGGCCGGTGCGGAAAAGGATGACGATGGCAAAGACGACGATGAAAAAAAGGACGATTCCGGGAAACCGTTGTCAACTCCTGAAGCCTGACTCCTGAAGCCTGCTTACCGACCCCGGGTCAACAGGTCCAGGGCGGTTGCCAGAATGTCGAAATGCGCTGTCGTTGTGTAGAGGTGACTGGACACGCGGACGTACCAGCGATCCTTGAAAAAGATGATGGGGATTTCGATCTGGTGCTGTTGCCAGAGCTGGTCCTGCAATGAGCTGTGGTCGCCGGGGGGCAGTGGGACGTGGGCCATGTTCCCGTACCATCCATCGGCGCGATCCGCCATCGGAGTCGTACCAAACATGTCCCGCAGTCGCAATTCGGCCTGGCTGGCCAGCCAGTGCGTTCGCTGCCGAAAATTTTCCAGCCCGACGTCCCCGAGAAATCCGGTTGCCGCCGGCAGGGCCAGGTAGCCGCTGGGGTCGCGCGTGCCGGGCCAGGTGAATTCTTCGTCCCAGGTCTGTGGCAGCGCGGGCAGCAGCCGCCCCCAGCTTTTCTGTTGCGGCTGCATCCGGCTGTGTTGCCGGGGATGGGCGTAGATGAAACCGGTGCCCAGCGGACCGCACAGCCACTTGTGACAGCTGGCGAGGTAGAAATCACAGTCCAGCGAATCGAGATCGAGTGGAATCTGGGCGGGTGCGTGGGGACCATCGATACAGACGGCGATATCCCGTTCGCGAAAGGCCGGCACCAGCTTTTCCAGTGGCCAGATCAGTGCTGTGGGCGACGTGACATGGCTGAGGATGACGATCCGGGTCTGGTCCGTGACACTTGCCAGAAGGACACCGAGCAGTTGTTCGGCAGATTCAAAGCGTTCGGGCATCGTTGCCGACACGACTTTGGCGCCCGTCCGGTCGGCGCGGCGATTCCATATCCGGTGTACGGCTCCATATTCGTGATCGTTCAACAAAATTTCCTCGCCAGGTTTCAGCGGAAAACTGTCGGCCACGACGTTCATGCCAAAGGTGGCGTTTTCGGCAAAAACCAGATTCGCCGGAGTCGTCCCCACGAATTTCGCGACAGCAGTCCGCGCATGGGAGAGCGCCGGTTCCAGTTGCCTGACATAAAAATCCATCGGCTGCGCATCGAGACGGTCGATCCATTCGCGGCGGGTTTCACGGACAATCCGCGGCGACGGTCCGAAGGAACCGTGATTGAGGTAGGTCGTCCCGGGTCGTATGTCCCAGTGAGCCGCCAGATCGCTCCAGTCGGCGTCGTGATCAATTCGTCGTGCCTGTGTCGTTTGCATATGCATGGTCTTGTGATAGCGGCGTGGATCGTCCTGAAGCTGTTACCAGGTAATCGTCGTTTTTCGCTCCGGATCTGCAAATGGTCCAACCCTGACTGAACGGTTGTATT
>JBGSVU010000523.1:0-2828 GCA_041752775.1 Pirellulaceae bacterium
TCCCTGCGCCCATGTTCGCCAGCGAAACCAGCCGCGTTTCATGACCAGCCGCAGCCGCCGCGCGACAGAAGTCCCGGGTATGCCAACTTTCCTCTTCTGCCGCCAAGCCAATTTTCACAGCCGCGTTCTCACTTCGCCGAAGAAACCGCGTGGAACGATTCACGCAACAAGTCCACCCGGACCCGGCCGGCACTCCGCGTCACCCCGCTGCGCAAATTGTGAACCGTCAATTGCGCGGGACTGAACAGCATTTTGTCGATCGCATAAAAATCGCGTTGATAACGCTCAAAGATTTCCCGGAAGGGCCGTCCGAAATCGGCCGACGCGCTGCTGGGAACTTTTTGCAACACGGCATCGACCATCGCCTGGTCACAATCGACGCACAACCAGATCCGGCTGCCATACAGAATCGCATCGTTGGTCCATCCAATCGCCTGCAAATCGTCCCGGCCGACCGGCGGCAACGGTGCCGAACCGACTGCGGCCACGACTTTCAGCAAATCAAATTCCAGCTCGAACAGTTTGTGCATGGTCGTTTCGATGCTGCGGGCCACAACCTGAAACGTTCCGGAAAGACTGGCGGTCCGTGCCACGCAAACCGTCAAGTGACTGGTTGCCACGCCGCATTCGTCGGCAATCATCCGGATCGCGGCAGCGGTCGGCAGCGAATCCGATTCCGTCACCAGCCAGGCTTTGTCGGATTCATCACTGAATCCATAACGTGTGAACAGCGGTTCGCGTCCCCGCCGAATCCGGGCCGGTCCCGACCCCATCCCAAACCAGTCCTCGGCAGCGACCGGCCATCCGGCGAATTGCCCGGCCATACAGGCCATTAATGGGTGGCTGGTTTGAACAACCACCTCGGGCAATACCCAGTCGTTGTCCAGTTGCGACTGGCCGACCGAGACTTCGGCCAGGTCTCCCATGCACAAACGCGCCAGCAATTTCCCACCTTCCAGAGTCCCCACGCGGTCTCCGGCACCAAAATCCAGAAGGCGACATCCTTCGGCCGAACGGGACGCTGTCACCCCCAGTATTTCCATTTCGGACTCAAGTCGCGCGAATAGACTCTCGCAGCGGTCGTTCAGGCTGGGTCCGGTTAACATCAAAATCCTTTTGGCCGATCCGTATGTGTACAAAAAAAGTGGTTTCGACTTTTCCCCGTATGCCATCCTATCCGTTTCGCGACTGGCCTGGCAAAGCCCCGCGCGGGGCCGGGTTCTTTTTTATCCCTTCGTTTCCAGTTCATCGAGGCTGGTGGCCAGTTCTTCGCGCACCTCCGGGTCGCTCTCCTCCAGCATCCGTCTGGCCAGAATCTCGCGGGCCGCTTCACCGCCGACCTGCCCCAGTGCCCAGGCCGAAGCGCCACGAACCAGCGGCTCAGAATCGCAAACGCCAGCCGACAGTGCAGGAACCGATTCAGCCTGGCGCTGATTTCCCAGCACGACCGCAGCATTGCGCAACAGACCCCGACGCCTTGGCCGCCACAGCGCCGTCGAGCGAAACCTTTCCCGAAAGCGTGCTTCCGTCCAGAAAAACAGCTCCCGCAAATCCACAGTCCCCTCCAAACCTTTCCCTGAACGATCATCGGCCACCGGATAAAAGTGTGAATCCTCCGTCGATTCCGAAAAGCGGTTCCACGGACAGACTTCCTGGCAAACATCGCACCCGAACATCCAGTCCCCCATCGCGGAGCGCAACGGACGGGGGATTTGTGTTTTCAACTCGATCGTCAGATAGCTGATGCATCGCCGCGCATCCAGAACGCGGGGCGCGAGAAAGGCGTCGGTGGGGCAGGCGTCGAGGCAGGCGGTACAGGTGCCGCAGTAATCAATTTCGATGGGCGGATCGGCGGGCAAATCGACGTCCAGCAACAAGGCCGCCAGAAAAAACCAGCTGCCGTGGCGGGGACTGATCAGCATGGTGTTTTTGGCTTGCCATCCCAGACCAGCGAGACTGGCGAACTCACGTTCCAGCAGCGGAGCCGTATCGATCACGCCCCGCGCCTGGCATCCTGGAAAAAGTTCGCGCGCCCTCTCCGCCAACTGGTCCAGTCGTCCCCAGACCAGTTGGTGGTAATCGGTTTCGCCCCATGCGTAGCGGGAAACACGGCCGCGGCCGCCGGTGGCCAGGGAGGCACTATCCGAAAGCGGAATGGGGTCCGTGCTGCAGTAGTTCGTTGCCAGCATCATCACGCTGCGGACTCCCTCCAGAATCGAGCTGGGGTGACGACGGGTTTCCGGGTCGCGGCCGAGGTACTTCATTTCGCCCGCCATGCCGCTGTCCAGCCACTGCTGAAACGCCCCGAAGCGGGTAGGCGAGACGGCCGCACAGAATCCACTGCGACCGAAACCGAGACCACTGGCAAACGATCGTAACAGTTGTGCCGGATTTTCTGCGGGCTCATTCACGGGAAACCGTACTGGCAGCTGTTTTGTCTGGATTTGCCGAATTTGGATGCTTGCAGGATTCTGCGGTGCAATTAGCGTGGAAGGAGAGTTTCAGGTTTCTCACTCCTCCAGGTTTTGCGGAAAAGGTTGCTTCCATGAACATGATGCCTCGAATGATCGCGGCTGTTGCCATTGTCGCCGTGTGCGGCATCGTTTCAACTGCCCAGGCACAAATGGGTTACGCCGACGGCTACGGGTTCGGCACCGGCTTCGGTGTTGGACAGGGATTCCCCTATCCCGGTGCCCAGTGTGGAGTCGGCGGACTGGGATTTGGCGGAATTGGTTTCGCCCAGCGTTTCGACGAACCACCCTATTTCGCCAAGTACCCCCCGGTGTATTACAGCCATATCGTCCGTCGGCCCTATGGCATTTCGCCCT
>JBGSVU010000524.1:0-5905 GCA_041752775.1 Pirellulaceae bacterium
GGGTGTGTTTTGGCCTGGGGCGGGGGGTGGGGGTTGTTGGGGGGGGGGCGGGGGGGGTTCTGGGGGACGGAGGAGGGTCTGCAGCGGGGCCGTGCACGGCGAGGTAGAGGGTGGGGCCGGCCGAGGGGCAGCGGAACAGCCCGATGCCGTTGAGCTGATGGACCGCCATGGCAGCCAGGTCTTGTGCGTCGGCTGAGGTTGCTTCGGTGCCTTCGCTGGTGAAGACCTGAAATCCGGTCAGCGTCTGCAGCGACTGGATTTGGCGGGAGGCGTTGCGGGCAACCTCGGGGTAATCGGGGTTGGCCCATGCCCACAGCCATGTATCGTACTGGGGGCTGTGCGTGCCGACGGCGGTAATCCGGAAGCGGAGCGCACCCACCGTCAACGAATTGTCGGCCAGATCGTACGACCATTGCTCACCGCCAGCGATGCTTTCCTGAAACAGGACCTGCTTCTCCGCCAGTTCGTTCCGGCAGGCTTCGACGAAGGCAAAGAACTGCTCGTCCGTAAACGAATCGCCAACAGGCAAACCCCGACAGATTGGGCAGTTCGCTGAGTCGTGCATTGGGGTATCCTGCCGAACGGATGGCATTCCATGCGTTAGGGAATTTTGAGCTGCTGCACTGCTGGGAGCACCAGGTTCTGGCGGATAGAATGGACGCTCATCCGGGCCAACAGCGCAACATGTTGCGTACAAATGCCCTGGCGAATGCATCAGAGGGTCACGTAGGCAACAACGCCGTCAGTTTATCAGGGAAATTTGGTGGCGACAAGTTTTTGACGCGGCGGGCGAGAGTGACCAGGACAGGGTTCAAATCACCGTTTTGACCCCCGTCCCCTTTTTTTACCCATCCATGATCTTGTGCCGGACAGTATCACACACGCAGGACTTGGCCCTGTCCGCTTGTTCCTCCCCCGTCCGCCCATTCCTCCCCCGGCGTCTGTCTGACATCAGTTTGAAAAAATAACCACTATTTTGTCGCCATTCACCTGGTTTTGACGTTCTAATTGTGTAGTCGGCGACCAAGCGGACCTTTTCGAGATCGCAGGCAAATTCACAACTGCAATACACGAAGGAGATACCAATGCCTCTAATCAAGATGGAAACACCATTTATCAGCAGCTATTCCTTACCGAGCAACTCAGGACACGCTCCGATTAGTCCATTTGGATTTCTTCAGGCCGTCAATGGTGAGATCATTACCAATGCTGGCGATCGGCAGGCGATTGCGAACCTGCTGCGCCTAATCGCCAAATCGCCGTCGGTTCAATCGCAAATTGCGGCAATTAGCAGGACAGAATCGAGGCAATGATCGATGTCACAGTTGACGTTTCGGAAATTGCAATGTCATGACCTTTCACAATGCCGCCTCGAATTCCAATCGATTTATCAACACATCCATCAGTGAGGTGCGTCGGTCCGTTCCTGCGCCGCGAATTTTCCGTCGTTGGATTGGCGGGCGTGGTCGATGGAGACTTGGGTGACGAGTGGGGATTAAAGGGGACAGGGTTCAAATCACCGTTTTGACCCCCGTCCCCTTTTTTCCGCCGACGGCAACACAGCCAAACCCCACAACTGGACCAGAGCCAACTCCCTGAAAGCACTGGGGGAATAATCCCAAAAAAATCAATTTCGTGCTGCCCACAATCACCGCGATACCAGAATCGAGCTGCAAAAGGCGACGCCGTCCAGTTGGCGTGCCGGTGCGACATCCGGTATGGGCCGGATTAGCCCAATGGACCTCCAACCTCCGGAAATTCCTGCCAAATCAGCGAGGTCCGACTGGGTCAACTCGCGAATTTTCCGGCGGGCCGCGATCCGACTTACTTCGCCTTGACCTTCGATTCTTCGCAAAATTTCGAGTTTCCTTTTTACCTTTGCAGATTCCAGTCATCTTTCAAAGTGTGACAACGGTAAATGAACCATTGCCTCAAGAGCGAAAACTTGTCAAACGAGATGGAAGAGCTTTGGCCCGACCTGGTGCGATTTTCGCGCAGTTTGTCGGGCAACGCCGATCTGGCTCAAGACATTGCACAGGAATCGATGCAGCGGGCTCTGCAGCGCCAAGAGGGTCTGGAAGGCATCGTCAACCTGCGAGCCTGGCTGTGCCAAATTGCTGCGAACGTTTGCCGGGAATGGTGGCGTAAGCGGTCCCGTGAACAGGAATGCCTCAAGCAGATTGCTGCGAACCGTCCATTTGAATCTGACACCCTGCCGTCGGGGGCAATAGAACAGCGGGAGCACCTGGAAGCCATTTGGAGCTTTATTCAGGAATTGTCTGTCGTTCAGCGACAAGTGATTCAGCTCCACCTCCAGGACAACTGCTCACACGCCGAGATTGCGAAGCGGCTCAATACAACGACCGACAATGTCAAGGCAAATTTGAGCGTGGTGAAACGCAAGCTGCGGAAAAAGTTTTTGCATCCATGAGAGTACAAGCCGTGTTCAAAAATTCTGGAATTTGTTCGCTCTGCGATCTTTGGCTGGATCAGGAAATATCCGATTTGCAGCGAGTTGTTTTTGAGTCCCATTTGAAGGAATGCGAAAAATGCCGTCGAAAGCTCCAGCAGTGGCAGAATCTGGAGCAGGAAGTGGTGGCGGCTTTCAGGTTGTTTGGCGAGTCCAGTTCTTTGACCGACCTGGCTGAGGAAGCATCGCTGGCACCAATTCAATTGGAGGCTGGATCTCTGGCCTTAACAGGCGGCCAGAGAATGACTGAACAAGATCAACCTGATGCACAACGATCATTTCGACACTTCCGTGCCTGGGTCATCGCCTCGGTATTGCTGTTGTCCGCAGCGATCTCCTGGGTCGTGTGTGTAAAACCTGACCATCGCCACCAGCATGCCGAATCAATTCAAATCAAACTGCCCTCAGATTTGGCCAGCAGTCAGGCAGATTCCACAACCCCGTCCCACAATCCACTTGTCCGGGTCCACGTACAATTACCTGTCATTGCCACAACTCCCGTAACGACACCGCGATTCACAGTCGTGAACGTCTATCCCGTGTTTTTGCCTGATCCCACGGATCAAGTTAACTGAACCCTGTTTCATTGGAGAATAGAGATGGATCGAATTGCCAACGCCCGTTTGTCCGCGCCACCCCAATTTTTGAGATTGGGTGTTTTTCTCCCCCTGTTGATAATTCCCATGTTGCTTGGGAGTGCGCTCCTGGGCCAGCAGCAGGATGGTTTAAATCCGCCCAGCCAGCGTACAAAAGCGATTGTCTATCGATTGGCGCATGCCGATGCCGAAGTGGTGCGGCAAGCGGCCTTGTCCCTCCCAAAAGCCGAAAATGCCGGAAACGTCAGACATATCGTCGCAGACCCCAAAACGAACTCACTGATCGTACTGGCCGACTCCATTGAAATGCCATTGTTGACGGCCCTGATCGAAAAGATCGATCAACCGTTCACCGCACCAATTACACAGCCGGCCGCACCCGTCCATCTGCTGGTGCAACTGGTTATGGATCTTGGTGAAGAAGATAGTGCGATTCCGCTGGCCACTCCCGTTGAACCCCGCACGCGCGAATGGTTGTCCGAGGCCGCAAAGGCGGGCCTGATTCGCCCGATGACCCAGCCCCACACCGTGACCCATTCGTTGATCAGTGTCACTCCGGGCAGCCAGCAGGACGGACGTGGTAAGGTGGTAACCTCAAGTTCGGCAGCGGAGGAAAAAATCGGTTTGGAATTGACTGGCACCCTGAAACTTCAGGAAGCAAAATTATTTCAGCTTTCCACGAAAATTCAAATCACGGTGCGACAGGCGGGAGAGAGCGAAGAAAAAAACGCGGGAACTGCATCGGCGCAGATCCAAACCGATACCACCATTTATCGCAAGGACTATCCCATTCTGTTGTCGGTCAACACTGTCGAAGGACGCAGCTTTCTGGTCATAGTCGAAGTGAAATAGACGTTCAACCCCTGCAGCGGCAGAGGGCGGCGGGCCGTCTGCTTACGTCAAAATCAACAGTGGGGTTAAAACATCACCGCGCGCCGCAAGCGATGCCTGCTTGGCGTCCGCAGTGACTAAACGTGCGGCCACAGGGCTGAGATGTATGCAATTTCCGCATTCACCAAGGGTACCGTTAAAGCTGGCCCAGCCTTTCGCACATGCAATTTTGAATTCCGAATGTCGAGGATGCACAGCTCGGTTTGCGCACTGCATTTTGAACGCAGTGTAGTCTCCATCAAATCAAGGATAAGCAACGCTCGTGCCTTAGACAGCTTTGCTTCTTTGAAGTACAGCTTCAGCAAATGACGCTTGCCGTCAAACTCTAGCAACAACTCAGGATTGACCAAGATTTCGAGCGATCCATAAACGTAAGAAGCTCTTGGCGTGGGCAACCATGTAAATGTTTTCTTGCCCCACCATTTGCTATACGACTTGCGCAGTTCGGTGTATACAGACAACTTCTTCGGATCTGTTGAAAAGGTTGGGAGTGCATTAAACTGCGATCGCGTTTTACCTTGCCGATGTGCTTTGACAATGCCATCTCGCAAACGCTTGTAGAAGTCAAATGCGGGTTGATAGTCGGGTCGTTGCTTAACATTTCGTACAATGGTTGCTTTTGGAGTTCCGCTTGCGTGCACGATGTCCACGAAGTCTGTTAGGGAAAGCTTGGGGTTAGCTGGCATTTGCTTAAAATCCTTTCGCAACAAGTCTTCGGTCAGGTTTCTTGAGCCGTTTCATCAACTCACGGTCTTTAGGTCAGCGACGGTTGTGAGGTGAGAGAATCTTTGCACCAGATGACATCTGGGCGGATTCGATTGTCGCAGACCTAAGCGGACTTGCAAGAGTGTTTGGACACATTGCTCCATAAGCAAGGTTATGGCTAGTCAGGTCATTCCAATGCATCGTGAGTAAGGCAATCAGATTCATGGAGGATTTCCCGGGTGTTCGCCCCGTTCGCGGGTTGAATCCTGACGCAGCCGAAACCGAAAATGCTACGCTCTCGTCTAATGATTAGAAGCACCACCTGTTCAGAATTGGCTCGAATCCCCAAAACCGTTCGCTTCAACAATCGAGCAAAAATGGTTCCTCGCAAGCTACGGAAGCGCGGTAGACAATCTTTTGGGGGTTGTGGTAGAATCTTCTTCGAGGCAGCGTAAAAATCAGACCACAAAATGATTTTGACCCGTCACGTTAACGAAGCGTTGTTGTTTGTATTTGTTCAGTGAGCATATCGTATTAAGTTCAACTGGAGTAATGGTATGGCAGAAATCATGATTGCAGTTTCAGGCTTGGTTGGGACGGTATTGGGAGCGCTAATCGGAGTCTATTTCCAACGACAGTCGGACGCGCAAGTCAGCGAGTTTCAGTCCAAATCTGCATTGGACGCCTCTGTCGCACAGTTGCTTCGTTTGTCAATCGACTTTCCGTTTTTTGAGAACACAGAAGTTTGTTGCGAATATCCTGCTCAGCCAGTTGATTTAAACGAAAGGCTTCGTTACGAATCTTACTGTTGTTTTGTTTTCAACACCCTTTACCAGGCGTGGAAGCACTTTAAGACCGAGGAAGCCGTTTGTGATTATATCCATGTTGAAGAGATCCTTCACTGTCACAGAAGTTGGTGGAATTATGATCGCAACAACATTGCTTATGGGAAAGAATTTCGGCAGTTTATAAATGGGATATTTGAAAACATGAGAATGAAAGGGGTTGTTGAATGAAACGCGTGGCACTGTTAATTGATGCCGGTGGAGCAGTCGGTAAAACTGCTTTAAGCGGAACTACGGTTGACGTTACGAGGCTAAGAACATGGATGGTTAGCCCATTTGGTGGAGCCTGGAAAGAAGAAGAGATTGTTACCCTTACCAATCCAAACGAGGCGAGGGTCATAAGTCAGGTTAAAATGATGCAGTCTGCGGATTACGCGTTTGTTTCTTTTTCTGGACAT
>JBGSVU010000525.1:0-10737 GCA_041752775.1 Pirellulaceae bacterium
AAAGCCCGCTGTCTGAAACTGTTTGACTGGGAAAATGCGGCGGCGCTGCCCCTGCAGCCCGAACCGTTCGTTCCGGCCGCGGCCGACACCTGGTTTACGATGACCTGGAATTTCGCCAGAACTTTTGAAAATATCGGCCCGATCGTCGATGAGTTTCAGAAAGATGGATGGGAAAGGCTGCTCAATTCCTGGGAAAAGGACATGGGCGTCAACGTCACCCAGCTGGTCAGCAATCTGAACAACCGTTTCACGGTCCTCGCTGCCACCCGTCGCCCGATTGACGAAGGAAGCGAACGGATCGCCGTCGCAATTCCTTTCAGTGGCGACCAGAACGACATTTTGCTGGCCGTCAAGAAGATGTCCGACGGACGGATGGTCGTAGCGGCCGACGGCACGACCAGCTATCTGTTGATCGAAAAAGCAGAACTGGATCCGGACGAAGAGATGGAACTCGACAACATGGATTTCCTCGATGAAGAAGTCGATCCAAATCTGGAGCAGGAAGAAACCGTCAAACAGTTCAATCTGTTTGAAAAGAAGTACATCGGTGTGGCCAACAATTATCTGTTCATTGCCAATCAGGAAGATTTTCTGGTCGAACTGCTCAACGAAGTTCCCGCCGGAAAAATCGCCGAAGCTGAAGATTACCGGATGGTCCGCGAGGCTCTTGCGGCCATGACCCGTTCCAGTCGCATCAGCGCTGTCCAGTTTGGCCGCAACGATCAAACCCTCGAGGTCAACTACGAAATGTTGCGACAGAACAAGATGGGCAGCAGCCAGACCTCGATGGCGAGGATTCTGAATCAGCTGTTCAACAACCAGAATCCTGATCAGCCCCAACGTCCCCAGCAGATCGATGGCAGCACATTGCCGGCCGATTACCAGAACGTCGTGGCACCCTACCTCGGACCTTCCGGATGGGTGCTGGAACGGACGGGAGACGGATGGCTGATGTCAGGATGTATCGTCAAAAAAAAAATAGCGCAGGAACTGGTTCGCAGGAATGAGCAGGAAAAAACCGGCACGCGCCGGTAGGCTCAACCCCCGGTCAGGCCGCCGCACCCCTACGGGCTGAATGCACTTCCCGAAATGGACAGTTAAGGGGCCGCATTGGCAGGCCCCGCCTGGCTGGGACATCAGGGCCGAATCCGAATGGTTCAACACGAGGTGGTCATCAGCCCTGGCCGGACTTTTTTTGACGGCCGGCACTTTCGGCGTATTGGATGGATGACAATCCTGGCGGCCGGCAGTTTTAGCGGTACGTGCCCTGAATCAGCGGATTGGTGTTGGGCAGGGAAGGGGCGTTGTTTCCCGCCAGGCGCGCCTGAATCTGGTTGATGCTCTGGGCCACATCCATCTGGCGGCTGTCCAGCTGGTACGAGCGGGAGTAATTCTCCAGTGCCAGCGCCAGTTGGCCTTGCCGCTCGCGAACGTGGCCCATCGCTTTCAGAATCACCGGATTGTTGGTATCGATCCGCAGGGCGTCCGCGAGGTAGTCGGCTGACCGGGCGACATCGCCATATTCCTGGTGCAGCCGGGCCAGTTCCACGAGGGGTTCAGAGAGTTGCGGCTGTCGGCGGGCCCACGTATTCAGCAAATCAAAGGCAAACCGCTCCCGCCCCGTTTCCACCAGCAGCGCGGCCAGCGAGCGGTGAGCTGCGACGTGTCTTTCATCCAGCGAAATGGCCTGTCGAAAAAGCGTCTCCGCCTGGTCGATCCAGGGCCGGTGACTGGACTGCTTGCCCAGGGCGTAGTAGGTGGCCCCCAGGTTGTACCACGCGTCAGGATTCTGCTGGTCGCGACTGAGCGCGGTTTGAAATTCGTTGATGGCCCGCGAGGTCTGCCCGGAAAGGAACAGCTCGGTTCCAAGGACGTTGTGCCGCCTGGCGAACATCGAACAACCGGTTGTGAGCACCAGCCCGATCAGGACAATGGCCAGCATCTGGCGGCGGATTGGGATGGTCATGGGCCGAAGACTCCATTCTTCTGGCAACGAAAGCAGTAAAAAGTGCCGTTCCGGTCGCGGAATTTCAGAAAGCCCCGGCACCGTAGCGAATCGGCAAAATTGCTTCAAGTTCGGAAGCTGTTTGGCCGGGGGTGGCTGCCAGCACGGGACTGCTGGCGCATTCAGTCGGCTGATCCGGTCAGCGGCATCGAAATGGACGTGATGTCGGTGGCCACGGGAATCGGGCAGGCGACGGCGCGGCTCGTTTTCTGATAGCCAAGGCCTTTGAGGACTTCGAGAATTTCGCTGCATGTTGGAAACATGCGGCCGCTGCTCTGTTTGTACTCATCCATGGCCTGCATGAATTCGATTTCGTCGGTGTTGTAGTCGCGTTCGCAGGTGGTTGGATCGATTTGACGGCGGCGGCTGGTTTTGCGGCGATCAACAGCCACGGGCTGGATGGCGCTGCGGCGATCGGTTTTTTTCCGTTTGCCGGTTTCGTTCAGCATTTCCAAATCGGTGTTCGTCGAACTTTTCTTTTGCGTCATGTTACGATCCGCAGAGATGGGTGCCTGAATGGTCCTCGACTCACCTGCAGGGGCGAGTGCCTGGAAACATACACCGGTCAGGCAACATTGACGGATTGGATGGTTGGCATCGGGCAGAAAATCTGCAGCAAAAGTTTGCCGGTGCCGGATATGACGGTTTTGCGGATTGCGATCTTTTCCTGACCGATATCAGACCCTGTACCAGCCAGCGAGTCCCTCAACGTGCCCAAACTCTGGCAACAAGTCTGGCAGGCTGGGGATTTTGGGCTGCGGAACCGATTTCCAGAACCAGTCCACGGTGTTCACAAACGACCGCCGAACGGGGCGGACACCTGGCATCTGGTCGGCGATCTGCAGGCAGGAGACGATTGTCTGGCGAGGCAACTCTGAACCCGTTGCCACAGCGGGACGAATTTCAGGAACAAACGGTTGTCTTTGCCAGCCCGGCCAGTTTCCAGAGCCCGCAGCATAGAGTGTCGACACAAGGCCCGAGTCCGAAGCGTTTTCGGCCGCAATCCGGTTTTTCAAAAGTTCTCCTGGAACAGGGATTTGCGAAACGTCCGCCACGTGAAATTCCAGGCCACCGGAATGCTCTGTCATCGGGCCAAACCCGGCTCCCGTCTGGTCTGACAAGGACGGCAAAATCATCATCGCCAACAGGGCCAGGGACATTGCCAGTGCTGGCGCAAACCAGCGGATGGAATCACGACTGGTTTCAACATCGGCTGGCGGCAGATCCACCCGACCCACTTCGAACCGGACTGCCGACTCGCCGACTGCAATGCTTTCCGCAGCACGCTCCGTCAGCAGGTTTGCATACTCCTGTATAGATTCATGCAGTGTGGAAAATTCCCTGAGCAGTTTCTTACACCCGCAACAGTGCTGGAGATGGGGATTGTCACTGCAGAGTTCCGCTGGCGAAAGACGCAGGTCCATCGCATCCTGCAACTCCATTTCAAAAACGCGGCATTCAATTCGGTCAGCCACCAATAGTTCCCCTTTCACGCAGTCTTGAAATCAATTCCTTGCGGGCGCGGTGCACCCATGTCTTGATGGTACCCAGCGGCACATTCATTTGCTGGGCAATCGTCGCATAGGGCAGTTCTTCCCGGTAGAATTTTTCAAACGCCACACGGCATTCCTGGCGGAGTTCCACCAGTGTCTGGTCGACTTCTTCCGCCAGCAGCCGCGCATCATTCTCCAGATGAGTTTTGCCGGCGACAGGTTCATCCAGAACTGCCATCGGTTTGTGACGCGCGCGAAAGGCCAGCCGGGTCCGGCAACGATTTCCAGCGATGGTCATCAACCAGGGCTCAAACGACCTCTGGTTGTCCCAACGGTGCAAATTGTTGGCGACGCGGACAAAAGTCTCCTGCGTTGCGTCTTCGGCGTCCTCTCGGTGACGCAGCATCCGGAAGCACAACCCAAACACCATCGCCCGATAACGCCGAAGCAGTTCGGAAAACGCAGGTTGCTCGCCGTCAAGACATTGATCGACCAGCGACGGTAATGGTAATTCTGTGACAGTCACGCCTGTTTTTCCTCGCCCGGGATGCCAGTTGTTATACTCCCCCGGACGGTACCCAGTTTCAAGCCGGGTATTGCCTGAACTGTCCGAATGACCGCCAATTTCCCGCCTGAAACCAGCAATTGCCAATAAACTGGCCAGGGTTTCCTCGCGGGATTTCACAAAACCGGGGATTCTCACGCTGGACATTCGCGCGAAAAGCCAGTTTCCTGGAAGAAAAAAAATAGCAACAGCGATTGGCTGTTCCGGGCAATATTGCCCACGTCCCAAAAACCGTCCCCAGAAAAATCCCCCAGAAACCGCAGTCACCCCCCCGCCTGCCAACGGTAATCGATGGCCGACAGGGCATCGCGGATACCGACCGGTGTCGGGAAACAACCTGTTTTCGGCTGAATTCTTTAACGTCGCTTGAAGAACTTTCGCAATACGTCGTCGGCAGCGCCCTTGGACGAATCGTGCAGGTTGGACTTGATTGGAGGCAATTTCCGCGGCTTTTTGCTGTCCGTCTCGGTGACCTCGATTTCACCGGATGACTCACCACTCTTGCCTGCCTGACGCTCCAGCTCCTTTTCACGAGCTTTCCGCTCGGCTTCGGCCAGAATCGCTTTGGTGTCCTCCAGACTCAACTGGGTCGTATCCTGCATGGCCCGACCCGAATCGCTGTCGTCGGACAACCAGTCGGAAATACTGTCTTCGATATCGCCAGTACCGTTGCCAGCCGGTTTGGAAGCCGACGCCGTTCGGGCGACTGCATCGGCAATGCCCGACACTACAGGGCGTTTGTCACTGGGCTGGGCCACATCGATCACGATCTCGAACTGCAACCGGCCGACCCGCAGCACATCACCCGCGACGGCAACATGGGGTTCGTGGATCTGGTTGCCGTTGACGAAAGTACCGTTTCGGCTCCCTTCGTCTGCGATGACCACACGACCGTTGTCGAGTTTGATCGAGCAGTGCCGGCGACTGACCAGTTCACTGCCCGGTTTCAGATGAGCCTCGTCTCCGCGACCGATGACAAATTCAGGCCCGGCGATCCGGATTTCGCGGCCATCGTTCTTGCCGCCTACGACTTTTAATCGAACTTGCATGTGGCACACTCCCATCGCTTGCCACCCCATTTCAGTCAGTGATCAAACTGGCTGGAGCAAAATCCGAACCATCCCGTGGGAATCGGTTCTGATTCTTCCTCTCTGTCGCATATTCTACTCCGAATTTTCGGGAAAAAGCAACTCCCAATCCCGCAGCAGACTGTTTTTACGGAAACTGGCCGTCAACGGTTCCGATTCCAGTGATCGTTGCCGAACCGTTTCGTCTGCCACGACGTAGCTGCAGCTTTTTCCTCCAGAGTCAGTTCCCCCGCCACGGGGACCAATTGCCAGGCGAGGGCGAATCGCCGGACGATTTCCGCGGAAAGCTCATCAATCTCAGGCGACACTCCGCTCAACTCGCAAATTCCTGGCAACTCCGGAGCGGCAGTCGACCGGCCCAGAAGTATGCTGCCGTGTTGCAACAGGCTGCTGTGACTGCGCCGCTGGGCACTTCCGCCAATTTTTTGACCGTCCAGCACAAGGTCACCCCCGGCGCGCCGCAAAAAACAGAGAAACTGGTGCTGGTCCGGGGGCGGGCCTGAATCCATTCCGGGTCGCCACAGTTCTGGGTGGATCCCCCATTCAGACAGCGCGCCGATGATCACCGTGTGCATCGAATCGTACAGCTCCCGATGTCGCGCCGACCAGCGATCTGTCAGCGGCAATGTCAGGCTGTACGTCAATTCCCTGTCGTGGACGATCGCTCCGCCACCAGTCGTCCGGCGAACGAGATCGAGAGCTTCGCTCGCAGAATGACTGTGCCGCGCGGCATAATTCTGGAAATAGCCCAGCGATACGGTCGCGGGATGCCATTGATACAGCCGCAAGGTCAAACCACTGCAGCCAGATACCGCGGACCGGTTTTGGCCCGACGAGGGCTGCGAACCGGCATCCGCTGCGTCGAGCAGTGCCTGGTCGATGGCCATATTCACCGCGCCGGCCTGCGGCGGATCCACGATCATCCGAAAGCTGTTCTGAATGGTCATCGTTGCCGCTGTTTCCCGCGGACCGCGGCGTCAGGAAGCCTGCTGGTCATACGTCCGGCGGTCCATCAGCCGTTCCAGCGCCGATTCTTCACTCAGGCGGACTTTCATGATCCACGCCGCACCGTACGGGTCCTTGTTCAGCAGGTCCAGCTGGTCGGGCAATCCCTGGTTGATTTCGACGACTTCACCGGTCACAGGACTGTAAAGATTACTGGTTGCCTTGACTGATTCCACTTCGCCAAAGGCACTCCCGGCCGTAACCTGCGACCCGGTCGGCGGCAATTCCATAAAAATCAGGTCTGTCAGCTGCTCCACCGCATGGGCCGTGATTCCGACCGTGGCAATTTTTTCCGAACCCTTGTCTTCGACACGGACCCATTCATGAGTCTCCGCATACAGCAAATGATCGGGGTTCAAGGCATCTTCTCCGTTTCAGTTTCTTCAAAAAAATTTCACTTTCCGGCAATGATTTCCCGGTCCGGATTCCGGGGGGGAATTCAGCTGCGGGAATAAAAAGGCAACTGGACCACTTCCGCAGGAACGCGGGTCCCGCGATTGTCGACGTGCAGGGCAGTCCCCGTGGCGGCCACCTGCGGCGACAGATAAGCCATCGAAATCGACTGGTTCAGTGTCGGCGAAAAAGTACCACTTGTCACTACCCCCACGCGGTTTTCCTCCGACCAGACTTCGCAGTTTTCGCGAGCTGCCCGGCGGCCTTCCAGCCGTAACCCGGACCGCACCAGCAATTCCGGGCGGGACATCGCGGACTGGATCGCATCCCGCCCGACAAATTCCCGGTTCTTCAGATTGATCGCGAATTTCAGGCCGGTCTGGGCTGCATTAACCGATTCCAGCAACTCGTGGCCATAAAGAGGCATCGCCGCTTCCAGTCGCAGCGTATCCCGCGCCCCAAGCCCTGCCGGCATTCCGCCCACCGCGCTCGCCTGCTGCAAAACCGCGTCGGCAATCGCCACAGCGTCCGCCGCATGGACAATCAGTTCACATCCATCCTCTCCGGTATAACCTGTTCGCGACAGAACCGCCCACTTCCCACAAACCGTCGAGCAGCACCCGGTGTAGTACGCCAGGCTGGTCGGATCGGTTTCGCTCAGCTTTTTGACAACGTCGCAGGCCGCAGGACCCTGCACAGCGATCATGGCTGTATCCAGGGTCCGGTCCTGCACCGCCAAACCGGAACCCGCCGTCTGCGCCTGGATCCAGTCGAAAATTTTCTGCCGGTTGCCTGCGTTGACCACCATCATGAACTGTTCTCCTTCCGCCGCACCAGCAAGATGATAGAACAGCACGTCATCCAGAATGCCACCATCGGGCCGACACATCAGCGAGTAGCGGATTTTTCCGGCTTCCAGCCCGACCACCCGCCGTGTCAGCAACCGGTCGATCACTGCGTCGATATCGTCACCCCGAAACCAGAATCGCCCCATGTGCGACACGTCGAAAATCCCGGTCGCCGTTCGGGTTGCCTGATGCTCGGCCATGATCGACGTGTATTGCACCGGCATCGACCATCCGCCAAACTCGACCATCCGGCCACCATGATCGACATGCCACTGGTGAAGTGCCGTTTGCAACATGAAGAGCCCCACATTCTGTTCAATAGCTGGTAGAAATTCCCCGGATGTTTTCTCCGCGGGTTCGACTGCCAGACAGTTTAATGACTCTGGCCGGGTTACCAACAGGTGGCTGACTCCGGCAATGACAGAGAGGGTCAGACTGTTTTTGCAACAGGCGCGGATCGAAACTGCGGCGTAAACGGGTCCTGTCTGGAAAAATGGTCTTTGCGGAATTCCGGAATGAATGCCAATTTGCATCCGATCGAATCGAGTCCGTTACAGGCCAGGCGGGAACGCGTGTTTCTGCTGATTGCCGGGTTGTTTCTCGGCACGTTGACCATGCTGAACATTCTCGGAACCAGCCGTTTTATCGTTCTGGCGAATTACGCTCCCAATTCAGCAGGGGAGTGGATACTGGGCTGGGGCCAGTGGGCGGATCCGGCCCAGGGGGGCTACAGTTTTGCGCTGGCGGTCGGTGTCCTGCCTTACCCGCTGACTTTTCTGTGTACCGATCTGATCAGTGAGTTTTATGGTCGGCGGCGAGCCAACTGGGTGGTCTTCGTCGGATTGATTCTGAACATCTGGGTCATGTTGATCCTGTGGTTGGGAGGAGCCTTGCCACAACGTCCGGTTTTTGACACCCAAACCGGTTTGCCCTACGTGCAGGCGCTCGATCCGGACAATCTGCCCGGTCCCGAAATTACCACAAAGGAAAGGCTGAAAGAACTGGATTCCAAATCCTACTTTTTCTATCGAATGCGCGGCCTCGCGTTTGCGGCCGTGACCGGATCGATGCTGGCCTACCTCGCAGCCCAGTTTTGCGATGTCTGGCTGTACCACTTCTGGAAGAACCTGACTCGCGGACGGCATTTGTGGCTGCGCAACAATGGGTCCACGCTGGTTTCGCAACTGGTGGATACCACAGCGGTGATTCTGGTCACGCATTATCTGGCGAACGGTTTGCCGCCCCGCCCCAACGGTCAGTCCGAATATGCCTGGTTGCTGACTTTCATCCTGACCGGCTACGTTTTCAAGGCCGCGGCCGCTTTGCTCGATACAATTCCCTTCTATTTCGCGGTGGCCTGGATGAAAGAATACCTGCAGTTCGATCCGGCGCTCGAACACTTGACGGAAGGTTGATCCTCCGTAGCAGCAACCCTATCTATGGAGAACAACCCCGTTGGGCGAAATACGAATTTGGGAATTCGAATTTGGGAACCTGTTGCCCGAAAAAAGATTCACCAGAATCAACCATTCGCGGCACCCGGGTTGGGCTTCCCGCCGCCACTCTTCCCGCCGTCGCGGGCCTTGTCCTTTTCGACAGCGTTTTCTTTTGCCTGCTCTTTTTCGCTGCCCCCGGAACCGGTAACAGCTGAACCACTGGCCTTGTTTGCGTCGGCAGCATCGGATTCAAGTACTTTCAGCCTGATATTGCGGAAGCGATAGGTTTGTCCCTGCTCGCCATGATGCTGTATGCCGATGTGACCAGCAGCATCGACATCGTCCTGGAATTCGGTAATCAGTTCGTCGTTAACATAAATCTGCAACTGGTCGCCCCGACAAATCACGCGGTAACGAATCCACTCACCCATCGGCGCCTGGACCAGTTTGACTTTTCCTTCGTCACCCTGTCGCGGTGACAGCCAGGCGCGACGCCCTTCGTCATACAGCCCCCCCGTCCAGGCCCGCTCGCCTGGATCGCATTCGGCCTGATAACCAAACACGCGGTTCGGTTCCACATGGCAGCGAAACATCAGACCCGAGTTGGCTTTTCCTTCGGCTGGCAAACAGATTTCTGCCTGCAACTCAAAATCGGCGAATTCCTTTTCAGTCACAAGAAAAAACTTCCTGTCGGCGGTCAGGTGTATTTCGCCATCGACCACTGCGACTTCGCCCCATTCGTACGGGTTGATCCAGCCGTCCAGCGTCTGGCCGTCGAACAGCGCGACGAAACCTTCATCGTCGCCACGCTGCTGTGCTGCAGCATTTTCCAAATCCTGTTTTGCCTGGTTGGACGCAGTTCCGGAAGTAGCCGGGGTTCCGGGCAAACCATCCTGTTTTTCCTGCGATTTCACCGATCCGCCGGTTTCTTTTTGTTCCTGGCCCGCGAGGCCGGGACAGTCCACGACGGAAAAACAAATCCACATGACGGTCCAGCCCAATGCCAGGCGAAACCGAGGTTCTGAAAAGAGTTTTTGACAGGACATGGTATTCTCCTCCCCTGCGGCAGTCATTCCTGCCTGTGTAGTAAATCTTTGACGCGCCTGCCGACCGCAACGCGCCACACGGACAGGCCAAAGCCTATCCCACCCGCTCACTCCCGGACAAGGGAACCACCGCCGCAATCTGACATCTGCCAGCCTGCCATCAGCCCGGGACGGGATCAACGGATCGCCGCTGCTTCTTTCTGACGATCCTGCATCAGGAGGAAGTTCCTGAGCAAGTCCGCAATCGCCTGTGGATTGAGTTCATAAGCTTGCCGCAGGAATTTTTCGGCCGAATCGAGGTCGCCCTTCAACAGGTTTCCCAGCGCCAGACCACTCTTTACATCGAGGACCCCCAGAATTCCAAACCGGTCCGCAAACTGAAATCTCCGCAACGCGCGTTCAATGTTGGCGTGATCGTCAGCGGTCAGATTCGGCTCAATCGCTCCTGTCAGCAAGTCGTCCAGGCCAACCGGAATGCGACTCAAATACCTGTGGCCATCGAATCGCTGGTATTGCATCAGGAAACTGTGAGCGCCGAAAACAAACCAGGCGGCCAGAATGAGCACCGCCCACCTGCCGGCCGGCGTAACCTGGCGACTTCGTTTCAGTTGAAAACGCTGAACCCGCAGATCCCGTTTGCGAAAGATCCGGATGAATTGCACCGCGAGGTAACCGTTAATCACGCTTAGGGCAACGGCCAGCAGGGCCGGAATCAGACCGTACAGGCCGCGAAAGGCAAAAACCGAAAATCCGGCCACTGCCATACCCATAATTTCTTCGGTCCAGGTAAAGTCCCAGGGTTTTTTTTGGGCCGGTGGATTCCCGGCAACCGGCAAGGCGAATCGCGAACCCTCACGC
>JBGSVU010000526.1:0-4279 GCA_041752775.1 Pirellulaceae bacterium
GATCCGCCGCATGCGGCTTTTGCCACGCGTTATGGTTCACTGCTTTTTGCGGGAGATCATGAGATGTTGCACGCGGGCCAGATCGGTCTGTTGCGGCGAATGATGGGAAAATCGCCGGTGCGGTAGAAAGTCCGGAGAGCCGGGTCGGCATCCCGGTTGCAGTGAACGCTGTTTCAGGTCCAGTCTCTCTTCTTCTGTCCCAGGCCGATTTTTGCAATGACCGCGCCCCATGTTTGCGTTTCAAATCTGACGAGGAATTTCCGGACTTGCACGGCGCTCAGCGACTGCTCCCTGGAGATTCGGTCGGGAGAGGTGTTTGGGCTGCTGGGTCCCAATGGTGCGGGCAAATCGACCCTGCTGCGGCTGATCATGGGATTTCTCCGGCCCTCCTCGGGGACGGCACGGGTCCGCGTGATGGACTGTTATTCGCAGCGAGTCCAGGTTCACCGCGAGGTGACCTATTTGCCGGGTGACGCCCGTCTGTTCCGGTCGATGAATGGCCGACAGGTGCTGCGTTTTTTTTCCGGTATCCGTACCGACGGGAGCTACACCCGCGCGCTCGACATTGCCCGGCGCATGGATCTGGATTTGTCGCGCTGGGTGGCGTTTATGTCGACTGGAATGCGACAGAAACTGGCACTGGCTGTGGTTCTGTCGGTCGCCACGCCGCTGGTCATTCTGGACGAGCCAACAGCCAACCTCGACCCTACGGTCCGCGGCCAGGTATTGAGAATGATCGAAGAGATCCGAAACGAAGGCCGTACGGTGATTTTTTCTTCGCACGTGCTGAGCGAAGTGGAAGAAGTCTGTGATCGCGTTGCGATTTTGCGCGCGGGGCGACTGGTTCACGAACATTCCATGGCCGATCTCCGCAGACGTTACCGAATCGAAGGTCGCATCCGGGATGCGGATTTTTCCCGGCTGATTCCGCTGGCGGAAACTTTCCGGCACGATCCCGAATCGGGGCGGCTGACAGTCGAAGTCACAGGTGGAATCCAGTCGATTCTGCATTGGCTGGCGGAGAACCCTGTCGGGGACCTGCAGGTTGCCCCCTGCGGGCTGCGCGGGATCTACGAACAGTTCCACTCCGTACCGGTGGAGCAGGTCGTATGAGCAGAAAACTGCTGAATGGCAGCCTGTTCCGGAAGAACATCCAGGAATCGGTATTGCTGTTTGCCGGCTGTGCGGCCCTGGTGGCTGCATTCAGTTTCTTCCGGGTTTGGGTCGTGGGCCGGATTGATTCGGGACGTTTCCGGCAGATCATCGACCTCTTGCCCAAAGACTGGGAACGGTTTTCGTCTGTGGATTTTGACTGGATTGTTTCCTACCTTGGTCGAACAGCGACGACCCTGGATGAGCCGATGCTGGTTTTGCTCGTTTCCGCATGGGCCATGGTGCGTGGTTCTGATGTGGTGGGAGGTGAGTTGGGCCGCGGCACGATGGAAATGCTGCTGGCGCAACCGGTTTCCCGTGTCAGCGTTTATTTGCACCAGTTGCTGGTCAACGTGCTGGGACTGGTCGCGCTGTGCATGATTTGCTGGCTGGCGATGTGGGCAGCGGTGCAAATCACACAGATCAGGGAATCCGAATTGCCTTCGCTCCCGATTCCACTGACGGGATACCGGATTCCCCTGCCGGGTGGCGAACCCCGGGAGTATCTGATTCCGATGCATGAAGTCGTGTCGGCCAGCAGCTTTTTTCCGGGGATTTGCAATCTGACTTGTCTGGGGATTTTTTTTGCCGGGATGGCTTCGCTGATTTCTTCAGGGGACCGGTATGGATGGCGCGCTACCGGAATTTCCATCGGCATCTATTTTGTTTTCCTGATGCTGAAAATTGGCAGCGCGGCGACACCGTTTCTGGCCTGGATGGGATGGATGACCATATTCTCGCTGTACGAGCCCGAACTGCATGTTCAGGCCGTGCAGGGTGCCGTGGAAGCGTTCTGGCACTGGACATTGCGGAACCCGGTGACGGGTGGGATCGTCCCCGGGCCTTTGGCCTGTAACCTGAGCCTGCTGGCGGGCGGGTTGTTTCTGGCGGTTGCCGGAGCCGTGCGATTTGTGCGAAGAGATTTGCCCGCACCGACCTGATACCGTTCCTCCGAAAACGAGTGGGCAGGTTTAGCGGGACGCGGGACTGTCTCCCGTACCAGCCGGGAGCGTTCGGCACCAAGGCAGCATCAAATCCTGTCAGTTTGCCTGGCCGATCTTTCGATTTCCCGACAGGGCCCGGTCAGCTGCTGTAGGTCAGCGTCATCTGCCGTTCGGCTTCGGCACGGGCTTCCGGATCGAGTTCCTGGTAGAGCAGACTGGGCTGGATACCCTTGTTGTTCTGGTACTTGCCACTGCAATACGGTTTGAAATCACCCGCCACCTGGTGATAGAAAATCTGGCAGATGGCTACACCCGGATAGATCCGGATCGGCTGGACCGCGAACATCTCCAGTGTCCAGAAACCGCAAAATCCGACATCGCCAAAGCCCGCCGTGACGTGAACGAACAACCCCAGCCGCCCGATGCTGCTGCGGCCTTCGATCATCGGCACGAACGTATGCGTTTCGGTTCGCTCGACGGTGCGGGCCAGATACAGCCGGCTCGGTTCCAGCACCAGTCCGGACTTGGGGATTTCCAGAGACCGCACCCGGTTGGCCTTTTTCATGTCCAGCACAACTTCTTCGTACGTCAGGATCTCGTGGTGCAGCGTCAGGTTGTAGCTGTTGGGATTCAGACGGGATTCTTCGAACGGCGTGATCTGAATTTCCTTGCCCAGATGCTTTTTGATTTCTTCGCCCGAAAGAATCATGTCTCTGGCCCGCCAAATAAACAGAAGTTACCGCGACTGGTGCGAAATGCACGGCTGGAAACGCCTCTGCAGCGATTGTCGAATCGCAATGCCCAACTGTCAACCCGCGACATGACCCTGACAATCCCTGAACCGTGATGGCGCCAACGCGTATAATGAGCCCACGGCCGTGCGAACGTGCGGTTGCGACAGATTGAGGTGCCAAATCAAAAGGAACAGGAATGATGCGGCAAAATTTCAGCCAGACGATCGCCGTGATGATCCCCGTGGTGATCACGGTGGCCTGTTGTTGGCAGGGCAGGGCAAACGGCCAGGTCGTGCTCGACCGGCTGCGCGACGCGCGGACCCGGATTTCGGACCGGATCGTCGAAAACGCCCCACCGCTTCAGGACGACCTGTTGCCGGGTTGCCCGAGCATTGTCCGGGCCGAGGCGTGGCTGGGAACTCCATTCGGTGTGGGAATGGTCAGTTTCCGCTTGCCACCGACGGTTCCCGGACAGGTGGATCCGGCGCTGCTGATTCGGACCGGTGCCGTGCAGGTCACCGATGAAGAAAACCGGATTCTGTATCCGGCGGAAGGCCAGCCACCGGCGGCCCGCTTTTTTCGCGGCGTGTTCGGAGCTGCCGAAAATCCTGCCGACCAGTTGATCACCACCTGGTTTATTTTTCGCGGTGAACATCCGTTGCGTCTGCAGGTCCTCGGGTGTGCCGGCACGGGCATCGAATTCGTGCCGCAACTGGCCCGGGAAAACCAGTACCAGAGAATGCTGAAGCAGTGGTGGCGGGAGTACCGGCGAATCGCCGCCGAACAATCCAGCGACGGCGACTATCCGGACCTTGTCGAAACGTATTTGACTTCGATGCTGGAACACCGCCAGGGGCTGGAGCCCGACCGCAATGCGACCGAGGCGGGCGATCCGCTGCAGGAAACGCTGAACCTGCTGATGGATGCCGAATCGATTCGCAGCGATCTGGTCCGGCGCTGGTTTGCCGGACAGGTTGATCGCGATTTGCCGAACCAGCCCGTACCGGCGCCGTTGCCCTGGACCGCAGTTCCAGGCCGTGCAGTGCCGGCCGACACGCCGGTGGAGCCGATTGCGATGATGGTGCCTGACGACTGCTTTTATTTACGGTTCGGCACCTGGGACAACCAGTTGTGGCTGAAACGCCTGATGGAAGAATACGGCGGTGACCTCGGGCAGATGGTCAGCCTGCGGGGCCAACAGCCGCGGATGGGATCGCGATTCCTTGACCAGCTGGCACTCGAATCGACGCAGATCGACGAGTGGTTCGGAGGCAGCCTGATCCGGGACGTCGCCGTGATTGGACGGGACACGCTGTTTGGATCGGGTCCGTCCGTGGGTGTTTTGCTGCATTCCAGCGACAGTCCGGCCCTGAAGAAACGGATCGATTCCCGCCGGGAAAAGTTTGATGGCAAAGGGGTTGCGGAGGTCCAGCGAGTCACTGTAACGAT
>JBGSVU010000527.1:0-7542 GCA_041752775.1 Pirellulaceae bacterium
CGCCAGGCTCACGGGCACCGGTGGCCAAAAAAGCGGCGATGCTGTCCGTGGGTCCGGCATGAATGCGGCATTCTCTGCTGAACCCGAACCGGCTCGCAATTTCGGCGTCGATGGGTGCGACGACTTCTCCGGGTGCATGGACTTCGGGCAGCAATCGCTTAACCAGCCCCAATTCCTCCATCCACCGGGGCCATTCATTTTCCATCAAGTCGAAACCGGTTTTCAGGACATTATTCTGGTCGGAGAATCCGCCACGGCCAGCCAGTCGGGCTGCGATCCAGTCCGCCTGATGCACCAGATGCGTGGCCTGGTCCGAGTCAGGCAACGTCAACAGATACAGCGCCCGGGCCAGTCCCGATCCGGCCCCACGTCCGTGGCTCTCCAGCGGCGCGACCTCGTCGATTCGTCGGGCCTGCACGGTGAAACCGCCGCTGTTGTACATCAGGCCCGGAGTGCATGGTCGCAACGCTGCATCACACAACAGCATCGTGCCCGAAGTCCCATCGATGGCGATACCGACGATCCTGTCGGGATCGAGACGCTGTTCCCGGAGCAGGCCGATCTGCTTTTCCAGGCAGCCGGCAACCGCGTTCCACCAAATCTCCGGATTCTGTATCGGCCGGCCGTCGAGCAACCCGGGAACCGGCATGTCGATACTGGCCCGGGAAACCAGGCGACCCGTTTCATCCAGGACCGCCGTCCGTACTCCCGATGTTCCGATATCGATACCGAGTGCCAGCATTATTCAGGTCCACTGGCGGCGGCCAAAGCCTGGCGATACTTTTCCGCGTCCCAGTTCAGGAGTGACATCTCGTCAGCTTTGTTCAGACCCGTCATCGTCCATTCCACAGGAACCCGGCACAAAACATTCTGCAAACAGTCCAGCATGGCCAGTGCCGAAGGCCGAATGTCATCCCGAACCAAAGTGCCGACCTGATCGACCAGGACGACTGGAAACGCAGGTTCTGACCTCAAAAAAGTCTCCACTCTGTTTTCGGTGACCCAGGGCAGTGCCGGTCCCAGAAAGACCACATGATCCGGATAATAACTGGCCGTCCGCGCCCGTGTATCCGCTGCTTCATCGCAGGCCAACATTGCGTTCCCGGCGCGGTAACTCCACCCGTCGGGTGCAGCCGGCGGGGCGTTTCCAGAATCAAAGGATTGCACAGGCAAATACAGCCGACGTTCGACTTCCCGCAACAGTGAATCGGCCTCCTCAACATTTTCGCCACAAACGATCAACCCGTGGTTGTTCAGTATGAAGACCCTCGCGACAGGTTGCCCCATGACGTCCCGAATCGCCCGGGTCAGCGGAATTCCAGGGCGTTGATAAGGAACCAGGGCCCAGTCGAGTCCGTCAAGTTTTTCCGGCAACAGTTGTTCGCCTTCGATACTCGCCGCATGGCAGATTGTGGCAATCGAATGCACATGGACGACGTACCGGAACGGCAGAAGTGCATGAAAGGCCGTTTCAATCGAGGGCCGCAACGTCTGGGACGGGTCGACCAGGGCTGCCCGACAGGATCCATCTCCAGCCCCATCGATCTCGGCAATCGCCGCGTCACAGTCGACTTCGACAAAAATGTTTTTTTCCAGGGCCTCCGCCAGTTCGGTCCCCGACGCCTTGATCCACATCTTCCTCCCGGATTTGACCGACGTGTTGCCACCCGGCCCCTGAACCAGCAACGGGTCAGCTCCAACACGCTGAGAAAGTTCCAGGAAATCGGAGGAAATGTTCATGGGCCCGAAAGATTCAGTTCAAAAAGTGCAGGGAATAGTCCGGAACAACTGCAGGCGAAAACGAGTTCGAAAATTCACCCAGGGTGCGGTCGATATCGGCGGGCCTCAGGATGCCGTCGAAGCGATTTGCCAGCAATCCCCCGCGCACAAACAGTGAGGTCATTCCGGCCTGTATTGCCCCGGCGATATCGTGCTCAAGCGAATCGCCAACCATCAAATAACGGTCAACCGACGTCGCCAAACCGGTTTTTCGAACGGCATCAAAAACCGCAGGAAATGGTTTCCCATAATTGATGACCCGTCCACCCATGCTGCAGTACCGGTCGGCAAAAAAACCTGGCGAAATTGTGGCTCCGGACGCTCTCGGTGAGGCCTTGTCCGGATTGGCACAAACCAGCGGCAGCCCTCTCGTTCTGGCCGACGTCAGCAAACCATCGAAATAACTCTCACCAGTTCCGTCTGGCGTTCCCAGCAACAGAATCACTTCCGCATCGTCAATTTCATCGACTACCAAATCCGGATCCTGCCCCTCCAGCCATTCCTGCAAGTCCTCCGGTGTGCGGGTGACTGCAAAGGCCCTTGGCGGTCGCGAGCCAGTCGCGGTAAAGCGGCCCTCGCGAATTTCATTCCACAGGATTTCGCCAGAGGTGATGACGGCATCAATCCAGCCGGTGGGGATTCCCATCGATTCAATTCGTTCGCGATTCGGTGCCGACCGCCGGCCCGAATTGGAAAGAACCACGATCGATTTTCCAGCCCGCCGGATTTTTTCCAGGCACGGAACTACGCCCGGGTAAAGCGCTGTGCCGTCGTGCAACACGCCCCACTGGTCAAGCACCGCGCAATCGAACTCGTCGAGGATCTCCGTGATTGAGTCAAGCAGTATGGTCATGCACACATTATAGCCGAACAATTCGCCAAAGACGCAGGCACATGTTGCCCTGTACAGGGCAGTAGATCAATTGTTCTACATTCATCCAGCAACTGGTGACCACAAACGTTCACCTGCCATCTCCAGCAGATTCAGGACCCGATCCGGGTGGTGTCCAAAGTTTGCCCGTTACCTGTCCGGCTTTTTTCCAAAGGTCTGGTTGATCAGATCGACCCGTTTCCTGGCTTCTTCGAGAACGGGGACATGGAACCGCTTTCGTTCTTCGTCGGTCACTGCCGATTCATCGACCTGATAAAGTTTCATTTCCGGACTGGAGCCATCGCTCACGTACTGCGTGCCGTACCACTGAGGCATCTTTTCCCGCAACAGGATCCGGTCCCAGGCGGCCGCCGAAAGCCACATCGACCGCTCGTCGTTCTCCGGTTCCATCTGGGCCGCAATCCAGGCCAGGCTGAACGCCAGCCGGATTTCGTCGGCCGATTCGCCGTGTTGAAACACCATCGCCGCGTGGTAATGATCGCTGGCAGTCCGAAGGCGTCCCCCCCGCAACTCACCCATGACCTGCTCCCGTCGCGTTGCATCACGTTTGACCGTATCCATGTCCATCGTGCCATTCTTCCGGTCCCCCTGGTCGGCTTCGAACAGACTGCGCAGCAGCGCGTTGTCTGTGGGGGCCGCACCGGGTTCCTGCTGTTCATCCTGTGGCAGAAAAACAGCGGTCAATATCGCGAAAACACCCAGACCAACCCAATGAAAAACTCTGTTGCTGTTTCCGAACATCTCGATTCTCCGAACCAGGGGCCAGTTGCATTCAACCCTGCTGATTAGACCCCCGTCCACACGGGTTCGCAAGAACAACTTTCAGGCAACCGGCGAAGGGATCCTTGATAGCCCCGTCAGGGGAAGTCACTCGCTCAGACTCGGCTCCGCCGGCATGGGGAATCGGTTCTGGAACCAGGATTCCCACAGCGGCGTTTCGAGGGCCGCGACTTCGGATGCCTGATCGCCGTACAGGAAAAACGACATGGCGGCCAACACCGGGCCACCGAACTCCATGGTGTACACCGTAGCGATTCCCGGTGCAGGTTTGTCGATCAGCAACATCACTCCGGATGGACTCTGGTTCAGGTATTCCACCGTACCGCTGCACGCCGGCACGCCCGCAGGAACTGAGCAGCGGTCCCCGACAGCAACCTGATTCAGCCCCAGTGCGGAGATCAACTTTTCCCACACCTCTGGCTGCGCACCCTCCGCAGGTGCCTTGATGTTCATGTTGGCGGAACGCTGACCCCGGAAGTGTTTGAGATACAGCCGCAAGATGCGGAATATGCCTGGCCATCCCGATTCGGATCCGGTCAATTGCTCGTCCCAGTCGTCGTTGCTGGCGAAAAGAGACTGGACCACACGAACCACGCAGACGCCGCCGTCTCGCGCTTCGACGGTCCATTCGGTTGCGATCGGCGGTGACCCCGGGAACCAGCCATCGGCCTGCTTGGCATACATCCGTGGCGGATCCCACGCCGTCACCACGGAAATGGATTCCATTCCCGGGCCAAAATTCAAATTGATCCTGACCGGTGTTCCATCCTGTTCCTCGAATTCTGCCGGTACGAACCAGGACGAAATTCCAGGCCCCGTGGCAATCGCCTGCCAGACTTCCTCGGGAGTACCGGGGACTTCGACTTCGACCTGGACGGAACGGCGGCCGTTGGCTTCTTCTTTAACGCTCATGGGGTTTTCCTGGACTGGGTGTTTGCAACAGTGGATGTGCGAGGACCACGAGGCGATGGGCACGACCGCCGGGCGACGATTCATCGTGGTATTTGGCAACAAGTTTCGTAATGGCTTCGGTCAACTCATTGCTGAACGCTGCCCGTTCGGTTGCCGAGCGAAAGTGAACCGTCGTATCCACGGCCAGCGTCGCCAGGCGTTTGTTCGTTTCTTTTGCCCGCCGCACAAGGTCGGCAACTTCGCGAACAATCCGGGCACCCAGGGCGATCAAATAGTTCGCCGACAATCGGTCGATTTCCCGTTTCGAATCGATGGCCACCGGTCCCATCGCACTCGGTGACACCACGTAGGAGGCGGCCGTTGCGACCAGCAAGCGTTCGGTCAACCCGCCCCACTTGCGTTTTTCGGCCAGTCGCACCAGGCCATGCGACTCCAGAGCGTTCAGGTGGTAGTTGACCTTCTGGCGGGACAAACCGACCCGTGCGGCCAACGTCGCCGCAGACGCCGGTTCGGCCATCTCCGACAGAAGCAGACTGCGTGTGGGGTCCAGAGCCACCGTGGCGGCCCCGGGATCATCGATAACCTGGATGTCGAGCATGGAACCAGATTATTATTGACAGTTTTTGTTGTCAAGAGCTTGCCGGAAAATTTTTCCCGGAAATTTTGGGGGTTGTTTTTAAAACAGACCTGCGGATCGGCCAGGCGCCCGGGTATCGCGTGCCTGCCGTCGCCCGATCGCCGAATACCAACCCGCAATTCCGGTGTTTTGAGGTGGGGCACCCGCAACGGTAACCCTTAAACGATTTGCCAGGTTTCAAGGGAATGTGGTTGGGTTCGTACTCGTACTCAGCATCGCGGTACTCGTACTCGATTCGATCCCTCGAAACAGCAGCGGGGCGTCAAGTCAGTCGCGTCAACATCGATTCGACCAACAAACGGTAAATGTCAAATCGTTCAAGATCGAAACCTGATTCTGCCAAGATGTCCTTTCGAGTACGAGTACCGTTGTACTGGGTACGAGCAGGGCGGAACCGAGTACGAACAGGGCGGCAATGACGAACGAATTGCAGCCCAAACGTGGGGGGGAGTTGGGTTGGTGCCCCCCGGTTGGACTCGATCGCCAGCAGTGGACGTAGCCGTTCACGCGCCGGGGTCTGACGCGCTGTTCGGCCGGGCTTCCTGCAACCAGGCCACCCATCTACCGCCGAAAAACGGGTCTTATCCCCTAAACTTCGACAATGTGTTGTCGACCCGTGAACGCTTGCGCAATGGACCGGCATGTCCGGCGGTGAGGCGATGGTCGCCGGCAAAAAGGATATTTGCCAGTCTGGAATGATTGTCAACGTTTTATGTCCGCTTGCACGGAAATTTCATAGAAGTCGGACCATGTCGTCCCATCATCGACTGAAAGCGACGAACGGCCTCCAGAGACCGGTAACCTGATCGTGATTCCTCGACCCTTGTCTTGCAGAAACACATACCTGTCATCGCGCATGGTTTCTTCAAAGGTGAATCTGGCGTCACTGTCGGACTTGGTTTCGGTCCACAAGACCGGGTTCTTGCCAGTGTGCTGTTCAAACGCCCCGCCGCTATACAGGAAACGGGCAACGACCGTGCCAACATCAAAAACTGGCGTATCATCTTCATGGTAGAAAAAAGGACTTCGCATTAACATCTGCTTGTCCTCTTCCGTAAGGTAAGTGTCATCAGGGTACTTGCCGTAAATCCCTGTCCACATGATGGCGTCGGCGTGCTTCTTCGTGTCTGTGGGGTGAGGCAATCCAAATGCATGACCCAATTCGTGGCCCAGGCCAGCGATCCAGCGAAGTTTATCGCTTTGAGTCGGGTGTCTTCCCACCAGCCCCAGCAAGTCGTCTTCCGGCAGGCAGGTAACACCGCTGCCACCGCGGCCCTTGTCTCCGGGGCCGTCGGAATAGATCACCCAAACGAAATCCGGGTCGTTGTGTTTCGCTCCAAGTATCCGTTTCGCTTCGTCCAGCGTGTTGTTGAATCCCCAATTATCCTGATGTGTCCCGTTGGGATTACTGTAGAACCAGTCGGCGAGTCGCTCACTTCTTACCACTTCCACAACCGGGTCATGCAAACGAAAAGTCGGCCCGCCGAGTTGTTTTGCGTACCATTTCTGCAAATCCAGAATTGCGTGTTCGACCGCAGCAGTGTACTCAGCTACCTCTTCGCGGTCCCGTGAAACCAGATAGACGACGCGGACTCGCTTCAGTTCCGCGACAATGTCATCGCCGGCCTTCACAGAGGAGCTGCAGAGCAGCAAGGGGAGGACCATTAAACAGACAAAACATCGCAGTAGCATCAGTCGTTCCCTGTTTCAGTAAAACACTCGCATTCACCAGGCGATCGAATCAACGCCTTGCATGAAGTTTCGCACCAGTCGGTCGCTGGGGCAACGGATCTGTACCCCAGCCTCCCGTCAGAAGCGTGATCGCACTGGTGTGAAAGCAGCCTGCACGAGTCTTAAAACTATCAGGGAGCAGTATACCCAATGACCACCGGCTGAAGGCAAGTACCAGAAAGACGCAACTGCGCCCGGTCGACCGTGGCTGGAGCCAGGAAAACCGGGTGGTGCGGGCCAGAATCTCGGACGGTGTGGCGAGGGGCACCCAAAAGGGTTGGCCCTGACCTGACGATACAGCAAATGATCCACATTCATTGCCTTGTGAAATGGATTCAGTTCAACTCAAATCGTGGCTGGTTGGCCGCTTTTGTTTACACGAATTCCCCAACCCCAAAACCATACCCTGCGGACCGCCGGTGACACCCATTCTCCTTCGGCCGGAATATGCCCGCCCCATCGAGTGCTACACCGGACGGCAGTTCCGCGCCCTCAGTCGTACAAGGAACAGTGTCAGCAAGAATCCCGGAATGGCCGGTTCCGGTACCACGTTAACAAAGGTATGAAAGCCGTGATCCTGATCAGGGGCAATGAGCTGCCAGGCACTGTTTCCAAAACGGGCGATTGCCGCTCCACCGTTGTAGTCGATTGACTGTCCCTGGTCGGTCAGCAGGAAGTAGGGACCAACGCCCGATGTCGCCGTTACACTGAATCCCAGAACGTCACCAACATTCACTCCGATTGCCGCAGAACTGACATCAAAGCTGACAAATGCCGGACTGTTGAGCGGGACATTGACTTCAGGAAGCGT
>JBGSVU010000528.1:0-1884 GCA_041752775.1 Pirellulaceae bacterium
CTGCAGTACGCGGTTGGCCTGGTCCGCGACGGATGTTTTTCTTTCCCCTGTCGGGTCCAGTCGGAATTGCGACAAATCTGCCTCCACGGCCTGCCACCGCGCGGCGAGAATTGCCAGTTGAAATCGCGCCGAATCGAGATCGGGCCACGACAGGACCAGCCGCTGCATGCGGTCCACGTCCCAGGGAAACTGAAGTTCCGCGGGCTCACCCTGCAAAACCTGCCGACCGTATTCCTGTACGATTTGAGTGGCCATTTCCCGTCTGGACGAATCGGATTCCGCCCGTTCCAGTTCTGCATGCAGCTGGTCGAGAACCAGAGCCGGCATCTCCAGCTGCTGCAGAAAACGGTTGTTGACATCCTGTGCCAGCAAGGACCCGAACCCAACCAGCACCAGCCCACTGCCGAAAAGCGGCTTCAGAAAATGCACCCAAAAAAACATTTCACCGGCCTTCTTTCCCGGGAGCCAGCCACGTCACTGGCTGGAATCCCGCTGCCCGACAGACCGACATCGCCCGGGCCGCGTCGCCGAACGGAACGCCCTCGCCAACTTCGACAAACGCACCGGGTGCCTTGTTGGAAAACCCATTCAACATCTCTGCAATCCGGGAGAGATCCGTCGTCGTCACCGCGCCAAAACGGATCAGCGTCTGCCCCTCGTTGCGGGCCAGCGTTACGACGGCCGGTTCCAGTTCTGTCCGGGCGTCGTCGGCACTTGAGTCCCGGGTTGAAATCGCCGTGTCGAGATCCTGCTCCGGCTGAACAAAACTGGTGGTTGTCAGGAAAAATATCAACAGCAGAAAGACCACATCGATCATGCTGGTCAGCGAAAGCGCCAGGCCGCCAGTCTGACGCAATGACCGTCTGGTAAGTCTCATGGTTGTGTTCCATTCAAAATTGACAGACGAACGGAATCCAGTTTTACTTTCCGGGCGAAGCGGCGTTCAGGACTGCTGAATAAACTCTTTCCACGCCCGCCGCCGCGAGTATTTCGAACACTTCATTCACCAGTGCACTGTCACATTCCCGGTCAATCCGCAGCTGCACCTGCAACCGGGAGATTTTCGCATTGGCCCGGGCCGCGAATTGTCGCACGCCGGAATTCAGCGTCGATGGTACCACAGGCAATCCATCCAGTTGAATATCCCCATTGCGGTCCAGCAGGATTTCCAGGGCAAACTCCAGTCCGGAATCCTCCGCCGATTCGACTTCGGGCAAACGGACTTCGGAGGCCACGTTGTGCGTGATCTGTGACACTGTCATGAAAAAAACGATCAGCAGAAACACGATGTCAATCATCGGAGTCATGTTCAACCCGATCGCGGGCGTCTGGTGTTTACGGGTCAGTCGCATCAGCCTGGTTCCCGGCCATGGGCGGACACACCGGTGCCGGCATGGCCCGACCCCGTTCCCGCCCCGCCTGCCGTTGCGGACGGACGACGCCGGCCGAGGGGTGCCAGTATTCGCTCGATTCTTTTTCCCGATTCGGCCACCAGCGAGTCGATTCGCGCACGGAAATAGCTCAACGCCACCATGGCCGGAATCGCCACTATCAAACCGAGCAGCGTTGTAATCAGGGCGTCGCCGATCCCGCCCGCCAGTTCCTGTGGGGTCGCCATCCCGCGCCGCGATGCGATCGTGGTAAAGGCCTCGATCATTCCCAGGACCGTGCCCAGCAACCCCAGCATCGGAGCAATCGATCCGATCACGTTCAACAGTTCCGTTCGCCGGTACAACCGTCCCGACAGGTCTTCGCCCGCTTCTTCAACGGCCGTGCGATATTCCGCGAATCCGAATTCGCTGTTGTGGTAGCGCTCCAGCCCGGCCAGTACCAGTTCCGTCGCCATCGAATAGTTGCTTTTTTCACGACACAACTCCCGCGCGC
>JBGSVU010000529.1:0-4650 GCA_041752775.1 Pirellulaceae bacterium
TTGCCGTGGCCCAGGAACCGCAGATGCCGCAACCGTCGGCGGGCCACGAGGTTCTGAAACAGGACGTGGGGACCTGGAAAGCCGAAACCACCATGTTCATGCCCGGTGGGGCCGAAGAAAAATCGTCCGGCCTGGAAGTCAACGCGATGATTGGCGACTTCTGGGTCAACAGTGTCTTTACCATGAAGTTCATGGGGACCGATTTCCTGGGACAGGCCACAGTCGGCTATGACCCCGATTCCAAACAGTACGTCGGCAGCTGGGTCGATTCGATGACCCCGGCGGCCATGCACATGACCGGAACCTGGGATGAAGCAACCCGCACCATGACCATGATGTCCACCGGTAAAAATCCGGATGGCAGTGAGAAAAAAGGAAAGATGATTACCGTCTACTCCCAAGACGGAAACACCCGCAAGACGACCATGTTTGACCTGTCTCCCGGTTCCGGTGAAGAGTTCGTCAAGTCGATGGAGATCCAGTACACCCGAGTCGCCGACGAAAAGACCGGGACAGCAAAGTAGCACCCATTAGGGCGGTGTGGCGCAGTGTGGCCGTAGTTGTCAGACCTGTTCACCGACCGGCACGGGGCCGGTGGGGTCTGTTCCTCCAGCAACCCACGCGTTTCGGCTACAATCGAATGCCCCGGCGCTGCCAGTTCTGGCAACGCCGTTCCCGACTGTTCAGATTCTTATTTTCAGGAATTCCCCCGTGTCCCGAACCATCTTTCTGGCGTCCTGCGCCATCGCCCTGTTGTTCCTGTCAACTCCGTCCAGCGCCCAGGAATGGGCGGTGAAACAGCTGGAAGAATCTCCCCGCCATGGTGAATGGGTGGTCGTCGAACATGGCGACCGGAAAGTGGACGCGTTTGTGGTCTATCCGGAAGTTGCCGACCCGGCGATGTCCGTGGTTGTGATCCACGAGATTTTTGGAATGACCGACTGGGTTCGCACCGTTGCGGACCAGTTGGCGGAACAGGGCTACATTGCCATCGCTCCGGATTTGATGAGCGGGATGGGCCCGGATGGTGGAAACACAGCCAGTTTCGCTGGTGGGGACGGTGTGCGCAATGCGATCATGAAACTGCCACCCGACCAGATAACGGCCGACCTGAACGCGTGCGTGGAGTATGTTGCCAAATTGCCGGCCGCCAATGGCAAAGTCGTCGTGTGCGGATTCTGCTGGGGAGGCAGCCAGACATTCCGATTCGCCACCAACAACTCGCAGATTCTCGCCGCATTTCCGTTTTATGGCACGGCTCCATCCGATTCCGAATCGATCGAACGGATCACGGCGCCGGTTTACGGCTTTTACGCGGGGAACGACAACCGCGTGAATTCGACTTTGCCGAAAACCGTCGAAATGATGAAAGAAGCGGACAAGACCTTCCTGCCAGAAGAGTACGCCGGTGCCGGGCACGGATTTATGCGGGCCGGTCAGGCGCCCGACGCGAGTAATGAAAACGCCGACGGACGCAAGGCCGCCTGGGAACGCTGGAACAAACTGCTGCAGGAAATTGCCATGAAAGAAACATCCGACGCGCCCGCGGGAGGGCTGGATTTCAAAGTCACTGACATTCAGGGTAACGAAGTCAGTCTGGCGGATTACCACGGACAGGTTCTGCTGGTGGTCAATGTCGCCAGCCAGTGCGGGCTGACTCCCCAGTACGACGCCCTCCAGGCCGTATACAAACAACACGAGGCCGAGGGGTTGGTTGTTCTCGGGTTTCCCTGCAACCAGTTTGGCAAACAGGAACCGGGCAGCAACGAAGAAATCGCCGAGTTCTGCACCAGCAAACACAACGTGACGTTTCCCATGTTCGCCAAGATCGAAGTCAATGGTGAGGGGGCCGATCCGCTGTACAGGTTTTTGACCGCCGAGGAACTGCAACCGGCAGGCAGCGGAAAAATCACATGGAATTTCGAAAAATTCCTGATCGGTCGCGACGGCAAGCCCCGGGCGAGGTTCTCGCCCCGAACTGCTCCCGATGCTCCCGAAGTCCTCGAAGCGATCAAAAATGCACTTGGCGAAAAGTAAAAAACCAATCATTGTTCAACGGTCTGCCGACTGAAGAGGGCACGAATCCATGGAGGAACAGGAAACAGACCGATGAACGACATTTTTGCTGATTTGCAGTGGCGGGGGCTGGTTTACCAGACGACGGCCGATGAAACACTCGGCCCCTGGTTGAACCAGTCCATGCGAACGCTTTATTCGGGATTCGATCCGACCGCCGACAGCCTGCATGTGGGCAGCCTGCTGCCCCTGCTGACGCTGCGGCGATTCCAGCAGGCTGGTCACCGGCCGGTGGCACTTGTGGGCGGAGCGACCGGAATGATCGGAGACCCGAGCGGCAAGAGCGCCGAGCGAAACCTGTTGTCGGCTGACCAGCTGCAATCCAACGTGGCTGGCATTCGCAAACAGATGGAGCAGTTGCTCGAATTTTCCGGCTCCTCCAACTCTGCCGTGATCGTCAACAACCACGACTGGATCCACCGGTTCAGTTATGTCGATTTCCTGCGCGACGTGGGCAAAAATTTTCCGGTCAACGTGATGCTGGCGCGGGATTCCGTCAAATCGCGACTGGAGAGCGAGGCCGGGCTGAGCTACACCGAGTTCAGCTACATGCTGTTGCAGGCCTACGATTTCGTCCACTTGCGACGGGAATTTGGCTGTGAACTGCAGGTCGGTGGCAGCGACCAGTGGGGTAATATCACGGCGGGAATCGACCTTGCCCGACGGATGGACAGTGCCCAGGTTTATGGAATGACGTGTCCGCTGCTGACCAAAGCCGACGGAACGAAGATGGGGAAAACGGAAAGCGGTACGATCTGGCTTTCCCCCGCCCGGACCAGTCCCTACCAGTTCTACCAGTACTGGATCAACATCGCCGATGAGGATGCCGGAAAATGTCTGCGGTTTCTGACCGAGTTTTCGCACGATGAAATCATGGAGCTGGACCGTTCGCGGGCGGAATCCCCCGGATTGCGTGAAAGCCAGAAACAGCTGGCGGCCCACGTGACCAGACTGGTGCATGGGCAGGCGGGCCTGGAACGGGCTGAAGAGGCAACGCGGATTTTCTTTGGTGCCGAATTCGGCAATCTGTCCGATGCCGACCTGGATCAGATTTTCGCCGATGTGCCAAGTTGCGCCATGCCGGCCTCCCGGCTGGGAGAGGGAGGCCTGACGCTGGCCGATGCCCTCGTCGAATCCGGGCTGGTCGGCAGTAAAGGCGAAGCCAAACGGGCAGTGGCGGAAGGCGGCGGTTACGTCAACAATCGCCGTTGCGATGATTTCGCGATGGTCCTGACGCGCGAACACTTGGCCAGCGAAACCACGATGGTGCTGCGTCGCGGGAAAAAGAAATACGCCCTCATCCGTTTTGAATAGACCTGGGGCAGGAAGTCGAGGACGTCCATGGTTGCCGCATACAGCCTGATGCGGTTATTCTGACGCCATGGGGAGCGGGCCTTCAGGGCCGGTCGGCTCAAGCAGTGACAGCTCATCCGGTCCGGCCGGGGGAATGCGCCAGCTCCTGTCAGTGATTCTTTTTCCAGAGTGATTCCTTTTCAGAAAGTGATTGATGAATTATCGAGCGGATGTGGACAAGGCGGTTGAGAATGTTGATTTCGACACAAACGAATATGGAATCACTCTTGATACCAGTGCAGGAACCATTCACCTGGACCTGATGCCGGAACAGGCCCCCGGCCACTGTCGCAACATGATTGGCCTGGCCAAATGCGGATTTTATGATGGGCTGATTTTTCACCGGGTGATTAATGGTTTCATGATTCAGGGCGGATGTCCCAGCGGAACCGGAACCGGCGGTCCGGGCTACAATATTGACGCGGAATTCAATGACACGCCGCACGTACCGGGCGTGTTGTCCATGGCACGCAGCAGCAGTCCCAACTCGGCTGGCAGCCAGTTCTTTATCTGCCTCGGAAAACACACCCACCTCGACGGCAGCTATACTGCCTTTGGGCGGACCCGGGATGATGCCAGCCTCGAGGTCGTCAGGAAAATCGGCGATGTGCCCGTCAACCACTCGGACCGTCCCGAAAAAGAAGTCACGATAAAAAAAGCCACGGTGACCGAAAAGCAAAAGTAGTCCCCAGCCTTGCAGACGTGGTTTGGTCGTGATTCACCAGCAACAGGCCAGCGCGCGTGAGCCAGTCGTCAGAAAAAAAGTCGGCAACCGGACCTCTTCTGGAATTTTTCGGACCGGGGCTGATCATCGTCATGATCGTCAGCCTGGTCTGGTTTCTGGTTGAGTGCTGCTATCGCGGGCCACACCAGGCCCGCCTCTGCTGGGTTTTTGGCCTGTTCAGCGCAGCGGCAGTTCTGGTCAGCCGGATTTCAGTTGAATCCGGACGCCAGCGATCGTACCTCTTTGCGGTCCCGCTTGCCGCTGCGACGCTGTTCGTCGGCCTGTCACTGATCGAGGGAGGCGTTCTGTTTCCCCTGATGCTGCTGGTGTTTGTGGCGCTGGTCTTGTGGGCTGCCGACCGGCTGGTCTGGGACTGCACCGTGATCGACAACAGCCGCGATGCGTCCGCGGTCGGTTTGGCAGAAATGGCCTGGCGGAGATTGCGGCGGGACACGGCAGCGAAAACCGGGACGGGCGCAGAGTCAGACGATCCAGCC
>JBGSVU010000530.1:0-2635 GCA_041752775.1 Pirellulaceae bacterium
GCCGACGTGCTGCGGGCCGAGGCCCTGCTCCAACAGGCTCGCAACGACGAACAGCGGGCCGTGAAACTCAAAAGTCGCAACACCGATTTCATCGCCCAGGCCGAAATGGACCAGGTGAAGTTCAACCGGATGTCGCTTGAGGCCCAGTTGACCATCGCCAAAGCCAGCGTTCAGCAGGCCGAAGCCTCTCTGCTGCAGTCCCAGGCCAACCTCGACTATACCGAAATCAAGTCGCCCGAAGACGGCATGATTGTCGACCGGAAAGTCGAACCGGGGCAAACCCTCGCCGCACAGTTCCAGACGCCCGAGTTGTTCGTGGTCGGAGTCGGCATGCGGAAGAAAATGCACATTTTCGCCGACGTCGATGAATCCGAAATCGGACTGATCCGCCAGGCCGAAATCGACCAGCAACCCGTGACGTTCACCGTCAGTGCCTATCCCGACGACAAATTCAACGGATTGATCGAAGAAGTCCGTTTCAGTTCGGTCACCAACCAGAATGTGGTGACTTACCCGGTCGTGGTCGGCGCACCGAATCCCGAGCTGAAACTGCTGCCAGGAATGACCGCCAATCTGGAATTTCAGATCCGCGAGGAAAAAAATGTCTTGCGGATCCCCAAAGCGGCCCTTCGGTTCTATCCCCCCATGCCCGAGATGGTCCATCCCGACGATCGCGTGATTCTGGAAGGTGCCGGTCTTGACCAGGCCCGGATTCCGGGAGCCGACACCAGCGAAATCGCCCGGCCCTCGGTTGCCGAACGCGTCGAATCCAACCTGCAGTCACGCCGCCGTCACGTATGGAAAGTCGACGGCGATGTCCTGCGGGCCGTAGAAGTCACGATCGGCATCAGCGACAATCGCTTCACCGTGCTGGTCACCGGAGACCTCGACGAAAACACCCAGCTGGTCACCGGACAAAAGGCTCCAGGCGAAAAATAGAACGCGTTCGAACGACCTTCCGGTCGCACTTTTTCGCATGACGCAGCTTTTTCGATGGAGGTCCACTATCTGAATTCCAGCCTTCCCAGTTCGCGACCGGACTTTAACCGTGACCGCCCACCCAGTGCCCTGGCTTTCGTTTTTCCTGCCCGCGTGAAATCCCGAATATGTCCCCACTCAAAACGCTCAGTATCGCCATTCGTGCCCTCGCCAAGAATAAAATGCGCGCCGGGCTGACGGTGTTGGGGGTCGTCATCGGTATCGCCGCTGTAACGACCATGGTCTCCATCGGTCAAAGCGCTGGCGCCCTGATTCAGGGGGAACTGGAGGGTTTCGGCACCAACGTTATTGTGATCCAGCCCTCCAGTATGGAACGGCGTGGAGTTCGAAGCGGAAAAACCAACACCTTGACCGCGGGGGATTCCAGTGCGATTGAGACGGAATGTCCAGGCATCGTGGCGTCGTCGCCCCTGGTCGGTACGGGGGGACAGGTGGTCTATGGAAATCTGAATTTCAGTCCCAACGAGATGTTTGGCGTTGGCGAGAACTATCTCCAGGTGCGCAACTGGCCGATTCGCTACGGATCTTTTTTTGAGAAGTCCCAAATCGACAAGGCCGAGAAAGTTTGTGTCGTTGGAAAAACGGTGGTCGTCAAACTTTTTCAGACGGCCAACCCGCTGGGGGAACGGATTCGGATCGCCAACAAGCCGTTTACTATCATCGGGGTGCTGGAGGCCAAGGGCGCCAATATGGTGGGCGAAGACCAGGACAGCGTGGTTCTGATGCCCTATTCGACTGTGCGAAAAACCCTGTTCGGGTCACCCTTCGACGACGTTCACGCCATTCTGGCTTCGGCCAGATCGACGGAACGGATGGGACAGGCCACGGACGAAATTCGCCAGCTGCTGCTCGACCGGCACGACATCAACGCTGGCCAGGTGCCCGATTTCGAAGTCCAGAGTACGACCGAAATCGCCAACATGCTGGGGATGGTCACCGGGACGATGACCCTGATGCTGGCTTCGATCGCCGGCATTTCGCTGGTCGTCGGCGGCGTCGGCATCATGAATATCATGCTCGTGTCCGTGACCGAGCGAACGCGCGAGATTGGCATTCGCATGGCTGTCGGTGCCCGCTCGCGCGACATCCTGATGCAGTTTCTGGTGGAGTCCGTTCTGTTGTCCTGCATTGGAGGGATGATCGGGTTTGCGATCGGGATCGGGGCTTCCTATGGCATTACCGCGATCATCAATTCGCTGTCGACCGGGCGCGAGTGGCCGGTCGTCATCTCGATTCCTGCCGCGATCATGGCGTTTGTGTTTGCGGCGGCGGTCGGAGTTTTCTTTGGTTTCTATCCGGCCCGCCGCGCCAGCCGCCTCGATCCCATCGAGGCGCTACGATACGAATAATCCCCTTGGGGTCAGACCTGGTTTTCGGTTTTCAATTTTCAGAGATTGCTGTCGGGGGCACCTGGTTTTTGGTTTTCAGGGTGGTAAACTGTGGTTTCCGTCAGGCTGATTTGTTACGGAATTTCGGAGGTTGGCCATGCCCAGGAAACCACGGGTTCAATTTCCAGGAGCGATCTACCATATCGTCGCGCGGGGTGATGGGCGGCAATCACTCTTTCATGATCCGGGACACTATGAACGGCTGACCAAAGGCCTGGCCGATGAGGTCTTGCGGTCGGGTTGGATCG
>JBGSVU010000531.1:0-5098 GCA_041752775.1 Pirellulaceae bacterium
GAAAACCCCCCATCGTACTTTCGCGATCCCGACGATGCTGCTTCTGGCGGCCGTGTCGCTGTCCGCCGGGTGCGCCGCGTTTCGATTTCAGGGTAACCAGCCGCAATTGCGTGCCCAGGCCGGACAGTTGACCCGGCAGGCCCGCACCGCACTGTCCAAAGGCAGCTCACAGCTGGCCAAACGGTTATTGAGCCGTTCGCTCGAATGCTGTCCCGATGATCCCCAGGCGATGGCCCTGCTGGCCGAAGCCAACCTGGAGAGTGGCGAGTCCGCGATGGCCATCGCCACTCTGGGCAAAATCGCCGAACAAAACCCCGACCGTACTGATATCCAGGTCCGGCTGGGTCGGGCGTGGATGGTGGCCGGACAAACCAGCCAGGCGTGGGCGCAAATTCAGCGGGCCACCCGCACTGATCCACATTACGCTCCCGCCTGGCAACTGGCGGGCGATCTGGCCCTCGCCGCCAACGATTCGGAACAGGCCCTGACAAACTACCACCGCGCTGCGGCCTGTCCCGATGCCGATCCCCAGTTGCAGTTGCAGATCGCCCGGGTTTTCCAGAGTCAGGGGCGCTCCAGTCGAGCGCTTTCGGCAATTGAACATTACCAGTCGCAGTTCCGCGCCGACTCGCCCTGTTACGACGGACTGTTGCTGGAAGGCGAGATTCTGGTCGCCCTCGGACAACAGGGTCGCGCCGTCGAACGATTGACGCTGGCGACCAGCCATCCCGCGGCAACTCCGGAATCGTTTGTGCGGCTCAGCCACGCCCTGGTGCTGGACAGTCGTGCAGCGCAGGCGCGACAGACTCTGGAGCTGGCCCAGCAACGCTGGCCCGAGGTTCCCCTGCTGGGCGAACTGTTGGCCAGCATGGATCCGGTAGCACCTGCCGGAAATGTGGTTGTTCGCTAGCCCGGATTTCCCGGACAACCGGAAAAACCGTCCGTCTCACGCGTCTCTAGTTCAGATGCATGGCGAACAAACGATAAACTTCCTGTAGGGTCCCCGATTCAGGCGCAGAATTGTCCGGCGTGATTTGGCGTGTTTTTGGCCTGCGATGCAGCTGAACCGGTTCCCTGCATCCCAACCAGAGTCCTTTCCCCATAGCGGTCTGAACCTTTCCCTCGTCAGGGGGCCGCTCCTTTTTGGAAAAGGCACCCGACTGCTTTCCGCCTCAACGGCTCCCGGCCGATACCATTATTTATCCGGCAATGATCCGGAAGGAATTCCGCATGTCCAATACACCACTCAATCCGGCTGTCGGCACTTCAGAGGTCCCGCTGGAATCTCCGGTGCCGTTTTCCGACCGGCGCAATACTGGCATCACGCGCCGCGCCGCGGGGCTGGAACGCCGCCAGTTCACCAACAGCTACGAAGAACTTTCGCCCGAGGCCGCCGCGCTGGGGCAGGCGATCGACCAGTTCAAACTGCAAAACCATCGCCGCTTCGTCAACTATGAAGAACTGCTGACGATCATCCTCGCGCTGGGCTATCGCCAGCCCAGCGATCAGGTCTGAACCGGACTGAACCGGCCTGAACACCAGCAGCCTTTGTTCAGAAGGCATTGTGGAATCGTAACGTTTCCCAGCCTGAAGGGCGATGCTACACTTGTCGTTCCGTCGCCACGGGCTGCCATTTCCCTGTACGGTCACCTTGCATCCTTCCTTCGGCATGTGCCCCAAAAGCAGGTTGATGCGTTTTGGCAAGTCGTCGGCAGTACGGTCAGAACTGCACTGGGCGACCGTCCGTTCTGGCTCAGCACGGCTGGCGGTGGTGTGGCATGGCTGCTTGTTCGCCTGGATTCCCGTCCCAAATATTACGGCTATTCTCCGTTCAGAAGCGCATGACGCCGCCGTGCACTGAAGTCAGCCAACGGCTTTTGTCGCTGTCGTGTGCCGGCAACACCCGACTCCATCAAGCAAAACCTTGCCCGGACTGAAGTCATGCCTCGTGTTGTCTACTCACGCCATTACAACATCGGCTTTTACGGACTTGAACGTCTCCATCCCTTTGACTCGCGCAAATATGGACGTGCCTGGAAACTCCTCCTTCGTCATTTTGGAGCGGCGCTGAAAAAATTCCACGTTCGCACGGATCGTCCTGCCAGTCGCGACGAACTCCTGTTGGTGCATTCCGTCGACTACCTGAGCCAGCTTCGCAATCCAGGATACGTCGCACGTGCCCTCGAAGTCGCCCAGGTGCAGTACCTTCCCCGCTGGGCAATTGACTGGCACATTCTCCGCCCAATGCGGTGGGCCACACGCGGGACCATTCTCGCCGCGCAGGCAGCGCTCGAACATGGATTTGCCGTTAACCTCAGCGGTGGATATCATCACGCCAGGCCCGGGCGCGGTTAGGGGTTCTCGATCTACTCGGACATTGGCATCGCCGTAGCATCGCTCCGCGCCAATCGTTTGATTGCCGACACCGACCGAATCGTCTACGTCGATACGGATGCTCATCAGGGCAATGGCGTCTGCCACATCTTTGAGGCAGACCGACGCGTTTTTATCTTTGACATCTTCAATTCCCGTATTTACCCAATGGTTGACGTGGAGGCGCGAAAACGGATTGACTGTGATGCCGGAATCACCAGCGCCTGCACTGATGAAGAGTATATGGGCGAACTTCGCAGCCAACTGCCCGGGTTTCTCGACTCCGTCTGCCGTTCACCTGTCGGGATGGCGATTTACAATGCCGGTACGGATGTATTGGCCGGTGATCCACTCGGCGGACTTGATATTTCCGCATCAGCAATCCGGGAACGCGATCTGTATGTCGTTGGCGAATTGCGAAAACGGGGAATACCGACTGTGATGGTTCTGAGCGGCGGGTACACTGGACAAAGCTGCCAGTTGATCGCCGTCTCAGTTATTCCGTTAATTGAGTCGGAGACCGTTTCTTCGCACTGAGACAGGTCGTCTGTCGCATCCAAATCAACCGGCGGCCGGTCTGAATCTGAAACGAACACATTGTGCGCCGGCCCGATGGCGCGAAGCGTCAGGTTGCCAGGCCATCACCAGTGAACACATGACGATTTATTTCTACAGCCGGACAGACGAATACGGTGATTTCTGCAACTTTTCGTTGCACGGGTTTGAACTCGACGGTGCTTACTGGCGGACGGTTGAGCACTACTTTCAGGCGCAAAAGTTTGCAGGCACTGAACACGAAACAGCCATTCAGCGTGCCCGCACCCCCAGTGATGCAAAGGAACTTGGACGTTCAACAGAATTTCCACTGCGGAAAGACTGGGACGACGTCAGGGATTCGGTTATGCGCCGGGCTGTGTTGCGAAAATTTGAAACGCATAAAGAAGTTCGCCAGCAGCTTCTTGATACCGGCACCGAGGAAATCGTCGAGAATGCGCAGGGCGACTACTACTGGGGTTGTGGTGCCGATGGAACTGGCCAGAACAAGCTGGGTAAAATCCTCATGGATGTTCGCGACAAATTGCGGGCAGCACAGTCTTCAGTGCGGTAAACTATTGTTGAACTGGCTCATGCCCATGCAAAAAGTTATCACCATGCCCGCAGACAAGTCCAACAAGATTCCCCGGCCCGCAGTCCGCCGACCGGCCAAAAGTTCGGCGACACAGTCCACGACACTGCCGGAATCCATGGTGACGGGCAAGGCAAGCTCCGCAAAGGCCGCAGTCGGTGACAAGCCGGTCTTTGCCTACATCGCGAGCCTCCCTCAACCGCATCGCGGTATCGCGGAGCGCATTGATGCTCTCGCTGCGAAGACACTTCCCGGTCTGCAGCGTTCGGTGAAATGGGGCATGTCGTACTATGGCGTCGGCGATGGCTGGTGTTTCTGTTGCGGCGGCTTCGCGGGCCACGTCAAGCTCATGTTTCTGAATGGTTCGGCTCTAACGCCTGTGCCGCCCGTGACGCCCGTGGCGATGGGCAAGGCCACGCGGGGCGTGCAACTGGAATCCATGGATGACGTCGATGAACGGCAGATCAAGGCGTGGATGAAGCAGGTTGCAGCCGTGCCCGGCGCCGGCGGCAAGAAAAAGCAGAAACCCAGTTGAGGAGGGCACCAGCCGAAAGGCAGCGGGCTGGCACTTTTTCAGGCTGCGTAATTGCCCGGCCATCCCGCTGTCCGGTAATATCGCGTTTTGCACGCGGCTGACCTGCTTCAACCACTGGCCAATCGGAGGAAACAGTTCCTTGCTTCAGGTTTTTGCCGGTGTCGTTTCCCCGGCCCGGCGTCCTGTTCCGAGCGGTTCCCGCAGCAATGGCTGGACCAGTGTGCTGCGCAGCAAATAGCCGGCCGGCAGATTGCCGGCTCCCCGGATCTTTGCCACCACGTGGTGCCGCGACTGCATCTGCATCAGGGCTTCTCCTGCCGTTTCGTCGGGTGGAATCTCCATGATCTCCGACCACTCGGTGACCGCATGGCTTCTGTCGGAGCGCACCAGCAAATCGACCATCCGGACATAGCCCGCAACCGCCCCGGTTTCCTGGGAGGTGACCAGGACGATGCCCCACGGCTGCTTCCTCCCGGCTTCGATGAACACCGAGGCTGGTTTGCCCGCGGCAACGGCGGCGATCCTCGCGGCCGGAACCGCCAGCGATTTCACGGGTCGCGACGCAATCAGAAAAAAGTTCTGGCTGAGCTGCCGCTGGGCCGGATGCAACAGCCCAATCTCCTGGCTTTCTTCCAGGACTTTTTCCATTTCCCGTCGTCCCAGAGACAACCGGATCTGTTCGGGCGACTGGCCCAGCATCCATTCCAGCCCGCGGGACAGCCCCCACAACAGCAACACCGCGGGAGAGAGCAGGACCGCACAAACTGCGAGAAGCGGTGCCGCACGCCGCAACAACCGGACGGGTGCCTGAAAAAAAAGTGCCTTCGGCAGCGACTCGCCGTACACAAACAGAAAAGGCGTCAACAGCAGCGGCGCCACCAGTTCGGCAGCGTTGCTGTCGCCCGGGAACAGTTCCCGTGCCCCCAGAACGATCGCCAGCGATACTCCATAATTGGCAATGTTGTTGCCGATCAGCACCGTTGCAACCATCAGCGCGGGCTGGTTGATCAACAGCAGCATGAACCGGTCCAGCCAGTTGCCGCGGATCGCGTTCATGACAATCC
>JBGSVU010000532.1:0-2879 GCA_041752775.1 Pirellulaceae bacterium
AGCGCAATGGCCACGAGGACCAGCCAAATCAGCCCGACCACGATCAGATAAGCCATCCATGCATAAAAATTGCCGGACAGGAACATGATCATCAGGACCAGGCCAACGATGGTGACCAGCCCGGCTCCCAGCCAGGAGCCGTACATGGCTTTGGGGGAGTATGTTCCGGCCCACAATTCAATCTCCTTGATGTCGGCACTGTCGTCCTGACGCTGCTTGACGGCTTCCTGGAATCTGTCTTTGGCTTCGCTCATTGGAGTCGTGTTTTCGAACGGGATGGCAAATGGAATGAAACGGGTTTGTCTGGTTTGTCTGGCCTGACAAGTGGCCTCGCAGGGGGTTCAGACTATCATTTTCGGCACCGGAAATCGAGCCATTCGCTGGCACGGTTTCCATTCCGGTTCGCCAGAATGATCAGACTGGGCTATATTCGCAAAGGCCCCAGGATACTTTTCGGGATTTTCCACCCGTGATCTGATGGACGGAAAACGGGCTGTCGCCCGGTAACGGAGGGCCTGGGCGTTCCCCTGCAAATCGAAGCTGGTTGATTAATTTTCATGAAATGTCCTTTTTGCCACGCCGACAACGACCGGGTCATCGATTCACGGTCGCACGAGGACAGCTATGTGATCCGGCGACGGCGCCAGTGCTGTGAATGCGAACGCAGATTCACGACGTATGAACGCGTCGCCGAAATGGATGTCCGGGTAATCAAGAAAGACGGCAAACGGGAGCCGTTTGCTCCGGAAAAAATCCGCCGCGGCATCGAGCTGGCCTGCTGGAAACGTCCCATCCCGATTGACCGGGTGGAAAGTATCATCGGCGAAGTGATGCAGGACCTGTATTTGCTGGGAGAACCCGAAGTCGAAAGCCACGTGATCGGCGAGTTGATCATGAAGAAACTGAGTGTGCTCGACCAGGTGGCCTACATCCGTTTTGCCAGCGTCTATCGCGAGTTCAAGGACCTGCGCGACTTTGTGGACGAAGTCGGACCCATGCTGAACCGCGCCCGCGACAAATAAAGCGACAAGTAACAGGGCCGCCGACATGGCTTTGCCCCGTCAGGTGTTGCCCGGTCAGGTACGGCCCGTCAGGTAGTTCCGGCGAGGGCAGCGGTCCGGTTTGTCAGTCACTCGTCAGACACGCATGGCAGCGCGCAGTTTTGCACTGCGGCTGCGGGGATTCGATCGCTGTTCTTCCGCAGATGCGGTGACGGGTTTTTTTGTCAGATTCTTCAGCCGCGCGTCGTTGCGGAAAAAGTGTTTGACAATCCGGTCTTCCAGCGAGTGGAAACTCATCACGACCAGGCGACCTTCTGGCAGCAGGACACCGCTGATCCGGTCGAGGGCCCGTTCCAGGCCTCCCAGTTCGTCATTGACCGCGATTCGCAGGGCCTGAAACGTTCGCGTTGCCGGATCAATGTTGTGTCCCCGCGAACGGGGCACGCAACTGCGAACCAGATCCGCCATTTGTTGGGCCGAGCGGATGGGACCGGCTTTTCGGGCCTCAACGATGCGGCGGGCAATACGGCGGCTGAAACGCTCTTCGCCAAACTTGAAAATCAGGTCAGCAAGATCGGGCTCGCGCATGTGCTGGATCATCTGCCACGCCGGCTGGCCTTCGTCCGGATTGAAACGCAGGTCCAGTTCTCCGCCAGCGTGGTAACTGAATCCACGATCGTCGTCGGACAGCTGGTCGCTGGACAACCCCAGATCGAGCAGGACCGCGTGGACAGCTGCCACATCCAGTCGCTGCAAAACAGCAGGCAGATCGACATAGCTGGCGTGCAGGACCTCGACCTGCGAAGCAAAACCCGCGTTTAGTGCTGCCGCCACCGCCGCCGGATCCCGGTCGAGTGCCAGAACGCGACCCTCCGCTCCGACAGCCCCGGCGATCAGCCGTGTGTGCCCACCACCACCGAGGGTTCCGTCTACCACGACTTGCCCCGGCTGGATTGCCAGCCATTCCAGGCACTCCACAGGCAGGACGGGAACATGGATAGTCATAACCTGAAACCCGTGCGATAGAACAAACGGCCCGGACGTCAGACCTGGACAGGCAACAGACCAATCACGTCGGTAATGTCAATGATACCCAGTGGACGTTCACTGGCATCGACAACCGGCAACTCGCTGATGTTCCGGCTGGCGAGAATGTCGATCGCGACCTGGGCCCGGGCCCCAGCCAGGACACTGATCGGCCGGGCGGTCATGACTGCAGCGATCGGCTGGTCGAGTGCGTCGTCACGGCGCCTTTCCAGCAGGCGGGCCAGGTCACTGTCCGTGAAAACTCCCGCCAACAGCCCCTCGGCATCGACGACGAGGATCACACCGACACGCCGTTCGGCCACGCTGCTGCGAACATATATTTCGCGAACGGTTTCGCTGGCCCGGGCGATTCGGCACTGGTCGATCGGCCGCATCAGTTCCTCCACCAGAGCCAGTCGCCGGCCCAGGGCGCCTCCCGGATGATGTGTGGCAAAATCCCCCGCCGAAAAACCGCGGGCTTCTGACGTCACCAGCGCCAGGGCATCGCCGAGGGCCAGCATCACCGTGGTTGTGGTGCTGGGCGCCAGTCCCAAATGGCCGGCCTCGGAGACGCGACCGAAATCGAGGACGACACACGCACTGCGCGCCAGAGTGCTGGTGCACTGGGCTGTGATGGCAATCAGCGGTACCTGCTGCCGTTCCAGCGCCGGTAACATCCGCGTGATTTCGTCGGTCTCGCCGCTGTTCGACAGCGCGATCACTACGTCCTGCGGTCCGATCCGGCCGAGGTCACCATGAATGGCTTCGGCGGGATGCACAAAGTGGCTGCGCGTGCCGGTCGAAGCCAGACTGGCCGAGATCTTCTGGCCGATCCAGCCCGCCTTTCCCATC
>JBGSVU010000533.1:0-2985 GCA_041752775.1 Pirellulaceae bacterium
TGGAGATGCCACACGACCAGGTCGACGTGAATGTTCATCCAGCCAAACTGGAAGTCCGTTTTCTGGAAGGCGGGCGGATTTACAGCCATCTGCTGGGAGCCATCCGCAGCCGTTTTCTCACCACCGATTTGACTTCGCGAGCCCAGTTGTCAAAACCGGGTCAGTCCGACCCGCCGCAACTCCCCCCTGCCCTGCAACCGCCCGGGAGTGCTGGTGGATTCGCGGCCGGGCAGAAGTTCACGGGCCAGATCGCTCCACCGGTCCCTTCGCCGTTTCACCAGTCGCAAATTGGTTTTGGAACTGCGACACCGACTCGCAACTGGGTCGATTCACCGCATTCGACCGGACAACCGGCCTCCCCAGAATCCACTTCGCCGCCGTCCGCGCCCCATTCAGCGCCCGTGCAGGGTGCGTCGCGGAATTTTTTGCCTCAGGGCGCAACGCCGCGTCCCGGACTGGATTTCCCGCCGCTGCCACCCCTGCCGCAACCTCCGCCGGCGGGTCAGTTTCAGCCGCTGCAGCAGAATCCTGCGGCTTCCGCCGTACAGGGATTGCATCCGGCGCGCGAGCCGCACCGGCCGCTGGCGATGCAGGTCCACGACACTTATCTGGTCACGGAAACCGACGAAGGAATGGTCGTGATCGACCAGCATGCGCTGCACGAGCGAATACTGTACGAACAGGTGCGCGAAAAGGTCACGGCGGGTGGGATGGAAGTGCAGCAGTTGCTGGTCCCCGAACCGGTCACGTTAACGGCGGCGGAAACGGCGGCGGTACTGGAAAATACCGAGACACTGAAAATGATTGGCATCGAAGTCCAGCCGTTCGGTGGTGACACGATTCTGATTTCGGGTTATCCCGCGATGCTGGCGAATTACAACCCGGCGGAGATGTTGCGGAATGTGATCGAGTCGCTGATGACACCCGGTGCCAAACTGCAAAAGCGCGATGTGCTGGACGATTTGTTGAACATGATTGCCTGCAAGGCGGCGATCAAGGCTGGCGACCGGCTGACGCGTGACGAAATTTCGGCGCTCCTCGAGCATCGGGCACTCTGCCAGGACGCGCACCACTGCCCCCACGGCCGCCCCACCGCACTGGTCTTCTCCCGCGAAGAACTCGACCGCCGCTTCAAAAGAATCTGACGTGGTGGATTGCGTTGTCGCGGCGAAACGATGCCACGGAAACAGGGGTAGCTCAATAAACCCGTCATTCTTCGGGTTGAGGCAAATGGTGCTGCAATTGTTGATGGAGCAAATTGGCGCTACTTACACCAAAGAGGTCCCCCCACACAAATGGGCGCCCCCACCATTCTGATTCCGGAAAGATTTTTCGAAAAATTTTTTCGACAGGTCAAATTCAATCGAAACGGGCGTTTTCGCGGGACTTTTGCGGATTCAAAAGTCGAAAAGTCGAAAAGTCGAAAAGTCGAAAAGTCGAAAAGTCGAAAAGTCGAAAAGGCGAAAAAATTGTTGGACTCATGGTCTTTATATGCTTACACTCACACCGAAGTTCGACGTTGTTCTGACCGAAGGCGGTTGCGACGAATCCAACTGTCAACATCTGGGGAGGTCTGGCTTACGGCGAGGCCTGTGTGGGCGATGACTGGTCGTTGCAAGTGACTCCGATTAAACATCAGGTACTGGTCATGGCGAGTGGTGGATGCACCGGCCAGGCCAGCCAGTAGTCATGGACCGGACCGACGATTCTGCCAGAGTCATTTGATCAACGATCGTTCCTTGCTGATGTGGGACAGGTGGAGCGTTTGAAGCGGGGTGTGCCGGGTTGCCTGCTCAACATCAGTTTTGTCCGGTTTTGGACTATCCATTGATTGGAGTTTCGAATGTATCGGATTTTGGCAGGCTGGATGCCATTTCTGTTTTTCTTTTTGGTTCCACTTTCTGCAGGACTGCAACTGCATGGCGTGCAAAAATCCGGAACCAAATTGTCAGACGAACTGGCAATTCTCGACGGTGCAGCAACCAATCTGAGAGCGATCCGTCAATGTGACTATCTGGTTCGTGTCAAGGAAGACTTTGATTCCGTTAATTCAGCCAAAGGAGTGGATGAAAAAGGTGCCGTCGTGGAACGAATTGGGTTCTACCGGATTGCAATAGACTTCGAAACCAGTCGCGCCGCGTGTTTCCGAATTGAACAGCAGAACTATCTCGACCTGGCAGCCGGAACATCCCAGAGTCCACGGTTTCAGGAATTCGAAACCCAACGCGGAATTTGTCAGGACGGCGCAGGAGAATCCGCGACAATTCGTGCGGTCACATTTCCAAACACCAGACAGGTAACACCATGGCAACTGTCCGAAGGCCGGGGGAGTTCATTTCTGTCGGCACTGGAAATTCCTGATTTTCGATGCGCCGGAGTATTGTCCTCCCAGGCAAGTGAGCTTGAGAGAATTGTAAAAACCCTCGATTTGGTCAAGTCAGAATGGATTGTTGTGCAGGCAGATGAGCCCAGCGAGGGCGTGCTGAAACTGCGAATGGAGAGACGTGACTTGGAGCCCAAAGGAGTGGTATTTGCCCGAACCGTGACGTTTGACCTGAATTCGTTAATGCCTCTCGGTTCTCAGGGTGAGATTCTGTTTCGCGACAAGGGACAAATTGAAAGAGGGGAGAAGGGAATTTGGCAAAAAACGGAACATTTTGAGACCAGATGGACGGAACTCAATGGAATTTTCCTGCCTGAGCACATTGAGTCAGAAAAGTATTTCACCGTCAGTGTGAATGGCAGGGACCAGTCCGGAGAACAGATTCGGGAACTGGATTTTCACTGGTTCGGCGTCAACGAGGAACTGGATCCGCGGCTTTTTAGTGGTGAATTTCTTGAAAGCCTGGACAAAATGATGGAACTGCTGGATCCGGAAATCTGTGGTGCCGACCGGTTGAAAATTATCCGGCCCAACGTTGGAAAGTAGCGGGCTTTTTTTTCGATGCTGAAACCAGCCACCCACCCGTCACTGAAATCGGGCCG
>JBGSVU010000534.1:0-5092 GCA_041752775.1 Pirellulaceae bacterium
TCGCCGCCAACTCCAGCCGCCAATTGCGTCTGGCGGCACCATTCCGGATGGCGGTCGACCGCTGTTTCGCTGTGGATGGGTATGGGACCGTGGTCACGGGCAGTGTTGTCAGCGGCCAGATTGCGACGGGCGACACAGTCGAGATCCAGCCCCAGGGATTGTCGGCCCGTATTCGCGGTTTGCAGAATCACGAGTTGGAGACAGGCGAAGTTCACCGGGGGCAGCGCGCAGCGATCAACCTCGGGGGAATTCATCACGACCAGCTGCACCGCGGTGACGAGATCGCAGCGCCCGGACATCTCGCCGCGTCGCGTCGGTTTTTCGCTGAGATTCAAATGCTCGCAACGGCCAAACGGCCGCTGGTGGACCGGACTCGCGTGCGTTTCCATCTGGGAACGACCGAACTGCTGGCGGTCGTGAGACTGGCGGGAGTGGAAGAAATCGCGCCCGGCCAGGCCGGGTTGGCAACGATCACACTGTCCGAACCGGCGGTGGCCACCTGGGGACAGCCGTTTGTGATTCGCCAGGAGTCGCCCGTGTTTACAATTGGCGGCGGAAGAATTCTCCATCCTGCCGCGCCGATGATCCGGAGGATGAGCACCGAAGATGTCCAGCAAATCGGCAGGCTGGCCAGTCCGCATCCGGTAGAGCGCGCCGAAGCTGCGGTCTGGTTTGCGAAACCGGAAGATTGGAGCCCGCAACATCTGTTTGGCGTGGCCGGTGTGGTCGATCCGCAGCGGACCTGGCAGGAGCTGACGGAAACCGGGCGCATCCGTGAGATCCGTCTGTCTGCCAGCCGGAACGTGACGGTGCATGCGGGACGGCTGGACCAGGTGGCGGAATCGATTCGCCGTTCGCTGGCAAAAATGCATGCGCGGAATCCGCTCCGTCTGTCTCATCCGCTGGCGTCAGTGATGGCGTCGGTCGAGCACCTGGCCGCGCCGGGGATTCTCGATGCCGGATTGCAAAAACTGCTCGAAGAAAAAATCGTGGTGCGCCGCGGACAGGAGATCAGTCTGGCGGGTGAAGGCCCGAAGTTGACGCGCAACGAGCGGTTGCAGCTGGATGAAATGCTGGAACAGATCCGCGCGGCCGGGATGAACGCCCCCACGATGGCGGAGCTGAAAAAGGCCGCGACCCGCAGCCGTGATTCGATCCCGCAGCTGGTCGAAATCGGCGTCGGCAGTGGAGAACTGGTGATGCTGGGCAGCGATGTGGTGATGCACCAGCAGACGATCGATGAAGTCATTGCGAAAGTCCGCAACGAGTATCCACCCCCACGCGAATTCACGGTGGCCGAGTTGCGGGTTTTTCTCGACACCAGCCGCAAATACGCGGTGCCCCTGTGCGAGCATCTCGACGCAAAAGGGATCACCCTCCGCAACGGCGACACCCGAACAATAGTTGCACTGCCGTAGCCGAATGGCCGGTGTGGAAATTCGGCAGCTGCCCCACATTCGCCCGGAAACCATCACCCAACCTGCGACGGGGCGGTTTGGGGCATATTTCTGGAGGGCTACTTTGGAGCCACCGATTTTTTGGCCAGAACGAAAGAGAGCGTCGGGCGCTGGGCATCGGCGAACAGCCACGGTTTCGCGGAAAACCGGATTTGATGCTTCTGGGTATTGGAAATGTTAAACAGCTTCATGATCTGGGCCCGCACGGATTCGGCCCGGCCGAAGGCCTCCTGCATGGCAAACGGGCCGGGATTGTTGGCCCAGACGATGACTTCGAGGGAATACTCCTGGCTGCGCAGCATCGGAATGGACTGGGCCGCCAGCCGGATCGAGTTTTCGTCCAGCTCGATCGTCGGACCGCGGGCTGTCTGGAACGAGTCAAAAACGACCTGGCTGCTGACCGGCTGTTCCCGTTCGAGACTGAAACGGTAGTCCAGTTCACCGAGAAAGCGTTTGAAGTTGTCCTGTTGGCGATCAACAATTCTTTCGCTGCTGTCTTCGTGGTCCGGACCGATGTCACCTTCGGTTGACTTGTTCTTGGCTCCGGGGTCATCGACACAGAAAAGCGGCGAAGGCGCTGTGCGGTTGACCACCTGTTCCGAGCGGTCGCTTTGCATCGGGCCCGGCGAAGCGAGGTTTTTGAAGGCCGCCGAAAAACTGCTGGTGCCGGAGTACATGTTGGCACCCGTTTGTTCATGGGCCAGCGAATTGAGCACAATAAAAAACGCCAGCAGCGCCGTCATCGTGTCGCCGAACGAAACGAGATAGCCCATATTCGGTTTGGATGGCGGTTTTCGTTCGCGGGGCATTACCGGTTCTCCAGGTAGCGTTCAATCAGAATGCGAACTTTGCCGTCAGGTACCACGCCATGGCTGATCCCGATCCCGACCAGCCCCGGCCGGACCATCTGCACATGAAACAGATAGTCCGTGATCAGCACCAGTTGCCGGCCCGCATCCGGAGATCCCACCTGCAGGGACAGGTGAACGTCCAGATCACGCAGCTGGGTCGCCAGCATGTCGGCCAGATTCTGTCCCTGTGCGGTCAGATTCCCCATGGCATCGACCAGTTCCCCCAGCGGCACATCCACATGGTGAGTCTGCATGTCGTCCTGTTTGCTCTCGTCTTCGGTCAGCGATCGCAATCCGCTGCCGATCGCTTCTGTGGCGGGATCGGTCGTGACTGGTGGCATCTCGGCGCCTTTCAGCGCGATGCGGGCGGAACGCGACCGGATCCGGTTGACCCAGTTGTCGGCAGCGGGCCGGTTGGCTTTTTCGCCCGCCACGCCCGATCCGCCAGCGTTGCTGAACATCGTGTTTTTGGTTTTCTCGGTCCGTTCCTTGGCGTGCGTTGCGAAGGTCATTAACAGAATAAAAAATGTCATCAGCAGCGTGATCACGTCGCTGTAGGTCATGAACCAGGCCGGAATGTCGCCGGGACTGGCAGTGTCTACTTTTTTCTTCCGGGCCATTTCGATCGCTCCTTGTCGTACACGAATGCCTGCGAGGTTGAATCACCTGCTGGCGGTTTCGTGTCAGGCCGCCTGGGCAGACTGCAGGTTCCGTCGCTGGACCGGTGACAGGTAGGCCACCAGTTTGTCTTCGAGAGCCCGCGGCGAGAGTCCCTCGGACAGCGAAACCAGTCCGGAAATCATCAGGTCGCGAACCATGATTTCTTCGGCGCTGCGCATTTCCAGTTTGCCGGCCAGTGGAATGCAGGCGACGTTGGCAATCAGGGCCCCGTACAGCGTCGTCAACAGCGCCACCGCCATCCCGGCACCGACCTTGCTCGGATCGTCCAGTGTTTTGAGCATTTGCACCAGCCCGACCAGCGTGCCGATCATGCCGAACGCGGGAGCAGCCGTGGCGGCTCCGTCAATCAGTTTTTTTCCCTGGGCGTGGCGGGCTTCGATACTGGCCAGTTCCAGTTCCATCGCGTTGCGAATCGAGTCGCTGTCTGCCCCACCGACGAGAATTTCCATGCCGCGTTTCAGAAAGCGGTCGTCACAGGTTTCAATTCGCGGTTCCAGTGCCAGCATTCCGTCCTTGCGGACGATATTGGCCAGCTCCTTGAACTGTTCAATGACCTGTTCGTTGGACGGCAATTTGCTGAGAAAACATTTTTTGACAACATTCAGCGTGCCAAAAACCTTGTTCAGCGGAAAGTTGATCAACAGTGACGCAAAGCATCCACCTACCGTGATCATTATGGACGGGTAATCCACGAAAGGCGCAAGGTCTGTACCGCCGATCGCGATCGATCCAACGACCAGCCCGAAGCCGAGAATCAGCCCAATGATTGTTGCAATGTCCATCCGAGATCCGCCTGTTTCATGCCAGCGCCAGCACCCGCGGCAGGTGAACTGCCCGAGCAGGCTGAGACTGGCCAAAAGTCTGCGTCCGCCGGTTTTGCCGACCCGCGTCCGCTGTTTCAAACCCGCCGGCCATCCCCCGGACAGTGGCGTTTTGAAACGGTTTCCCCTTTTTCCAGTCACACCCGCATCAGCTGCCTGTCCGGTTTCCGGACTGTTGTCCGAAAACGCTGGCACAGGCCTGCCCGCACGGGTGCGACTTGCCGATTTCCGTTCCTCCCGACCGTTGGCCTGGACGAACAGTGACAATCTAGGACGCGTTCCGGGAGTTGTTGCCAAATCTCCACAACAATGTCGAACGTGGAAAAAAAAAGTCAAAACATGCGGATTGTGGCTGTTGTAACAGGGCCTCTGCGGAATCCGCTGTCATTTGCGGGACCCCGCAAAATCGCAACGATCGCTACAGATTGCCTAAAGCGTCAGGTTCGCCCTGCCGATACCATCAGACATGGCTGATCCTCAATCCAGAACCGAAATCCTGGGCAACGCGCTGCGGTTCGCCGAACAGCAGCACCGGGTGATCAGCCAGAACATCGCCAACGTCAACACTCCGGAATACAAGGCCGGCGAGCTGTCGTTCGACGATTTTCTCGATGCCGCCCAAAATCGCAACCATGACTCTCTCTCTCAACGCGGTATCGAAGTCAGGATGAAAGAAGGACTGGTGACCCGCTCCGACGGCAACAATGTCGATCTGGACCGGGAAGTCGCCCAGCTGAAAAAGAACGCCATGCTGTTTCGAACTTTTTCGCAACTGCTCATGTCGCATTTGACGCTGATGCGAAAAGCCATGACCGGATAGTCATTCCGGATTCCCGGACCGAGAAAGTCCGGGGAAAGAAACGGCCGGCCAGTTCTACTGCGTGACCACCCGTCCCGCGCGACTCAGTCCGCGCCCGTGGGGTCATGCGGCAGGAAGGACCGCCAGATTGTTTCCTGGAAGTTGCGATTATGCCCAACAGCCTGTTTTCCGCGACCAGCATCAGCGCCACCGGCATGTCCGCCGAACGCCAGCGCATGGAGCTGGTGGCCCACAACATTGCCAACGCGCGCACCACACATTCCACCGACGACCAGCCCTACCGTCGAAAACATCTGGTCTTTGGCACCGCCAGTGACGCCGAGGGGCAAATGGCCGGTGTCAAAATCCTCGGGGTCGGCACCGACAGTTCCGACTACCAGCGCGTCTACATGCAGGGCCATCCCGACGCCGATGCCGACGGTTTCGTGACCATGCCCAATGTCAGCGTGCCAGGCGAAATGG
>JBGSVU010000535.1:0-3598 GCA_041752775.1 Pirellulaceae bacterium
GACCATTTCGTGCAGGGGAAAGAGCCGGGTATGGAACGCGACTTTTGTGACATGAGCCAGCCCTATGGGACACCGGTCGAAGAGTTCCGGCTGGTCAACGCGATGTTGCCCAGCAAATACCGCCCGGAGCTTGCCAACAATATTTACTTTCAGGTGGCCCAGAGTGTCGCTGACCAGCTGTATAGCGGTGGTGAGGCGGTAATGGATTACGAACAGTTTCTGGCGAAAAAGCCGCAAAAGGAAGCGGCCGAGTTTGCCATGCATCAGGACCTCGGTTACTGGCCGAAAACGGAAAACACCTGGACAGCGACTTTTTCCCTCGCACTCAGCGATTCAGGACTGGAGAATGGCTGCCTGCAAGTCTGCCCGGGAACAAATCGCGAACCGGAGTTGCGGAAACACCGCCCCAAAGAATTTTCCGCAATTGACGGCGGCGAATCCGTTAATCGTGACGAATCGCACACACTGGTGATCGAGACCAAACCGACCGATGAGATCGTCTATTTGCCTGTCAAACGGGGCAGCGTCACGATTCATGACGAACGAATCGTGCAAGGGTCAGGCGGGAACACTTCGAACCAGTGGCGCAAAACCTATGTGATGGCGTTTCGTGACCGGCAGACCGTCGAGCAGGAACGCGCGATCGGTTTCACGCATTCCCACAACGACCAGGTCAACTGGGACGAGATCGTGCACTGAAAACGGAAACATCCACGCCAAAGTCCCCCTGCCGCCCGCCGCCTTCGATGCGGGAGTAACCACCTGGATCCTTTCCGGACGGGGAAGCACCACTTCGTCTGACCAACGCCGTGTGGCGCAAGCTGCCCGCCTGGTGCCGGTTGCCGCTTCCGCGGAAAACAACCCACGCGCCGGAGTCTGGCGCATCGGTGCCCCACAAGTCGGCCAGCGACCAACTGCCGAAGCACCCACCCTGAAAACCGAAAACCAGGCCTGACCCCCTGCCTCGCGCCTGGGTTCTACTTTGGCCCGGATTGCAATTTGGTAGCGGTTTGCTGTTCCGTTAATGAGAACGGAAAAGAGTTCACGGAGATCCAAATCGTGTGTCTTGATGATGATCGTGAAATTGTCGAACGACTTCAAAACGATGGGAATGTTCAACTGAAAACCCTGAAGCATTTTCGATACGAGGGTTCCGCACAGAAACTGCGATTCAGTCCTGATAACAAATGGCTGTTGTGGAAGGGGGCGGGCAATCGGCCTTTCATGGCACGGATTGAGGCCAGCGACACCCTAATTCAAGAAATCAAGTGTGATGACGGCTTGACGTTTTGGGCCGATGTCTGTTTCGCCGGAGACCGATCTGACTATTTCATTCTGGCCCAAATATCCGGTCAGGTCGACGAAAGGTATCGAACCAACCTATGGAAACAGCCGCTGGATTTGAAAAAGCCCGCACAGCTGATTTTTTTCAAGCCGGGTGATAGCAGCTATCCTATTGAAATCAGCAGCGATGGAACTCAAGCATTTGTCCCGATCGAAATTCGGTCAGGTATAACGGGTGGCTATGGCTTAAATAGCGATGCTGAAGCAGCTGCATTGGGAGGCTCTCAGTACTTCTTGATCGATCTGAAAACCATGAAGGAAGTCTGGGCGTTTCCATCGGACGGAAAGTTCGCCCGATTTCATCCGACAAAACCGACCGTTGTCGTGCGTGAAGGCGATCGTTTTTCAGAGTTCGATTTTGCTGGCAAGCCAGTAGCCATAGGCGAACCTGGCGAACCCCAGATATCGCCTGAAGCGGGAACAAATCTATGTGCTTAGGACACAGAGTTATCGGGTGTCCCGCTTCTCGATTACCTCGCGGGATTGACCGGTGCCTAGTACATGGCCTGGCTCATCTGAACGAAGCAGTCTTGTATGGTCTGCTCGTAGACTACTGGGCTGGAAAGGACTTGATGGGTTATGACTTGTAGACGAAGGCCGTTTGTCACAGCTGTTCTCGCGTGCGTCAGCGCGATTGGATTTGCAGGATGTGACCCGCAGTTGAACGTGGACTCGAGCAATGGTCCGTCGAAAACGGGCCAGAGGTCTGTCACGAGCTGGCACGCCAAAAACGGCTGGATTGCAGAGAAGTTCTTTACAGACCCCAAGGTCATTGAGTTGTGCCGGGCGATCGAGGCGAATGATTTGCCTGCGATTCGTAAAGCCATCGAGAATGGCGCGGATGTCAATGCCCTTGGAAAGGACAACATGACGCCGCTGCTTTGGGCGTTTCCCGAGAATCACGTTCATCGGATGAAGATTTTGCTGGAGGCAGGCGCAGACCCAAATGTGGTGATCAAGAGCAATCTTGGGGTACCGTACATGTTTATGCCAGGCGACTCTGTGACTCATATGGCTGCCAGATCTGCGTTCGAGTACTTTGATTTGGTATTCGATCACGGTGCCGACCCTCAATTACCAGCATCGATGGATCGCAATCCAGTGATTTTCACGATCATCGAAGCAGGCATTAGTCCTGAAAAAAGAAAACGACGGATTGCGAAGCTGATCGCGTTGGGAGTCGACATCAACCAGCCAGGCAGTGAATACTCGGGATTAGACATCCCGCTTATGAAGGCATTTACTTTTGCAGGGCAATATGATCTGGCACTTTTTTTGTTAAACAATGGGGCTAATCCATACCAATACAGTGGCTCACGCGGGATTAGTCAGATTGGACATGGACTTGCACATGCGCGTGAAAGCAATTTTTTTAAAAATTACAAGTCAGGAGCATCGCGATCAGTTTGAAAAGCCCGTTATCTTTCTGGAGGCAAAAGGAGTCTTTGTTGATGACTATGCGGTCGACCAGGAGCGAAGGAAGGCAACCTCCGGGGTAGGCGAGTCCCTTTGCCTTGCTTTCTTCGACGCTATAAAGCGGCGAAATGGATTGGTAGATCGTGTGCCAAAACTTGCGGAGACGTTTTTGAAGGACTTTTCCGAAAAGATCGGCGAACGATTTGACGAGTATACGATTTACAAATGGGTTGAGCTGGAATATCTGGATCAGGATGGCCAGCCGAAGACGGTTCGGGTGGGCAACTTTCCAGTCGAAACGTTTGATCGTTTTCATAGCGACTTTGTAGCCATCAAATGGGCACAAAAAGGAGAAGTCGCCGATGTCGTGTTCATCGACATCGCGATTTCAAGCGATGTGCGGAAGGATGGCCAGCCCTCCAGTTCAGATTTGCGTACGGCACGTCAAATTCCCTGTTTTCGAGTTGCTGCCGATCGTGTGGGCTCCAGCGCGTCCATCGCAGGCTACATCAATCGCGACACTCTCCCCGCATCGACCGTCTTTGACACGTTCTCCTGGATGACCATAGTGGCCGACTATGAAGCGACCGCAATTGAATCTGCTGAAATTCGCGAAGTCGCTAAATAACGGTCGTGCACCAGTGGTTATGTCCGCCAGTGAGCGCGCAGCGATAAGGACAGAAAACGGACAGGCATAATCTTCACGGGTCTGCTGAGGGCTTTGCAAGGGACCTTTCCTGTGCTGACGATCAACTGCTTTCCGGAGAACGAACCAGGGGGCAAGCGATTCAGGTTGCCGGCAATACGTTACCCACAAAGTTCACCCCTGTGTACGCTT
>JBGSVU010000536.1:0-2534 GCA_041752775.1 Pirellulaceae bacterium
GCTGTGGCCGGCGCGGTGCGGGGCGCCCCTGCAGTCGGCGCGGTGACCCACTGGTTGTTGACGGTTTGCGAGCCCGAAGCAGCACTGGCCGGGACAGCTGTTGCGGTCGGTGGCGTCGCGCCTGGTGAGTTGATCGTTGAAAGGGCGCTCGATGATGGAGCCGAAAACCCGGTGTTGGGGAGAGGCTGTTGCGCCGGTGTGTAAGCGCCGAATCCGGTTGAGGGAAACGCGGCCGCGGAGGACGGAGCTACGTTGGGCATGGCTGGTACCGGCGCCGCTGGACTGGATGCAGCCGGATTCGCCGCTGCAAAGTTCGCTGCGGGATTCGCGGGAGTGTCAAAGGCAAAACGCGCACTGGGAGATTGCCCACCGGCTCCAGCTGGCGAGACAGGCGGAGCAGGCGTTGACGATCCGGGGACGGAAACAAATTCCTCTTTGGCATTCGAAACACTTACCATCGACTGGGGACCCGCGGCAGGCGCTGTGGCGGCGGGGTTGAATGGAGGCAGAGTGAACGAGGGTTTGGGGCCGCCACCGGCCGGACCGGAAGTTGCCGCGATGGAGTTGTCCGGGGTGGCGGGCAACGATTTCGGCAAGGTAAAAGGACTGGCCGCATTGCGAGCGGCATCGACTCCGGCGTTGACGGCGTTGCCGGCGGACTGGGCCACCGAATTAGCCAACTGATCAGCCCGGCTGGCAGCGGCGGCAAGTTGGTCAGCGCCCGAGTCCATTTTGTTTTGCAAACCGGATTTCAGATCGGCGGATTTGCGATCGAGATCTTTGGAAAGTGCGCTGGCAGCGTTTTTCAGGCTGTCGCCGACACCGGTCGCCGCAACGGCCTGTTCGTAAGGTTTTCGGGCTGGAACCGTCATGGGGCGGGAGGCCGGATCACTGTTGTCTTTCGCAATCGAGCTGGAGCCTTCGGGGAAACCGAATCCGGTGGATGAGTTTTTCGCCGGGTCGGATTTGGGTTGTAGCGGAGCGCCGAAAGCCCCGGCTGCGTTGCTGCTGCTGGCGAGACTGTTGAGCGGTTTCGAGTCGGCCGGACGGGTCGGGCTGCGATCGAGGCTGGGGGGGTTGGTATTCAGACCTGCCACGGCGCGAATGTCCGGTTCCTGAACGGCTACCTGGGACGGTTCGCTGTATTTGTCGGCCGGGTCAGAAGTATCGAAATGGCGCGAGGGAGGTGGAACCGGTTCGTCTTTCTTTTTGGCGAACATCGCAAACGGGCCTTTGTCCGAACCCAGTTTTGGAAAGGACGGGCGCGGCAGACTGCCCAGTTTGCAACCGCACAGGGACGCGATTACCAGTCCGCACAGGCTGGTTGAAATGATTCGTCTTGCGATGCCGGTCGATGGTCTAACCATGATCGATTCCATTCGATACTGGAGGGCTGCTCTGAATAGCTACAGGCGAGACAGGTCGTAGGCTGTGGAAAAAATCCGGGCGCAGAGTCCCGGAGGTTTTCGGCGGGACATTAGAAGCCCGCGGAGTGCCGGTCAAGAGCAAATCGGCAGCCCCCTGTCATTGGCAGCCCCCTGTCATTGGCCGCACCCTGTCGTTGGCACGCCTGGAGGCTTAACCAGGCCCGGGACCATTGTGGAAACCCTTGTTTCCCCGGTCGCCGGGCATGGGTACAGGTTGTCAGAAACGGCCGGACCGTCAGGCTGCGGCGAACCGGCGGGCGACTTCTTCCCAGTTAATCACATTGAAGAAAGCGGAAATATAGTCGGGGCGGCGGTTCTGGTAATTCAGGTAATAGGCATGTTCCCAGACGTCGAGGCCCAGAATCGGCGTCCGCCCGTTCATCAGCGGACTGTCCTGGTTGGGCGTGCTTTCCACGGTCAATTTGCCACCGCTGGCACTCAGCCAGGCCCAACCGCTGCCGAAGCGTTTGGTGGCTGCATCGGAAAACTGTTTTTTGAAATCGTCGAAACTTCCACAGGCGCTGTCGATAGCCGCGGCCAGTTCACCGGTCGGGTTGCCACCGCCGTTTTTCGACATCACGGTCCAGAACAGCGAATGATTGGCGTGTCCTCCGCCATTGTTGCGGACGGTGGTGCGGATCTCTTCGGGAACCTGGTCGAGTGACTGAATCAGTTTTTCAACCGTCAGATTTTCGAACTCGGTTCCCTTGATCGCGGCATTGACGTTATTGATATAGGCCTGGTGATGTTTGGTGTGATGGATTTCCATTGTCCGTGCATCGATGTGCGGTTCCAGCGCATCATAGGCGTAGTCGAGTTTGGGCAGATCATAAGCCATGTTATCAAGAGCTCCCTGAGTCAGAATTTGCAGGCAGGCGTCGGGCGCCGTTCCCCGAGTGGCAGTTCCACGGATCGGGGTTGGGCAACCATTCGCCAGAAAACAAACAGACAGGTTACCGCTGGAGCGTCCGGAATGTAACCAGGCCCGATTCCGTTCCGGTGCCACCCCACAAACCCACCCCACAAAAAGGACAGGCCGTTGCCAGAAGATGGCGAACGGCCTGCGGGTGTTTTCAGAAAATGGTCTCGTGGGAGCCAGGCTGGTCG
>JBGSVU010000537.1:0-9142 GCA_041752775.1 Pirellulaceae bacterium
TTGTGGTTTCGGCAGTGGTTGGGTGGTGCTCGCTGAACCTGCTGGTGCGGATGCTGGACAAGGGCCGTTTGCACTGGTTCGCCTACTGGTTGATTCCTTTTGGATTTGGCGTCGTCGTCTGGCAGTTGAAACTGATGGTCGATGCGATCGTGCAAGGCAACTGACCCGGCGGGAATTGCCGCGGGTCACTCGGCCGCATCCGGCAGATTGATGGCCAGCCATTCCCGGGCCGAGTCGGCGAGTTGTGGCTGGTGAACGACCCGTTTGATCCGGCGCTGTGTCGCCTGGACACGCCGGGTCAGCATTTGGCTGCTGATCAGCTGGTGTTGTTCCAGTCCCAACTGGTGCAGGACCGTAATCAGGGTTTCGTGCACGCCGATCTCGACCAGCGGGTCGTCCAGTGACAGAAAGTACCCGACCCGAACATGCATGGGTAATCGGCGCAGTCCCGCGAGCATCGCCTCGTCGTTTTGATCGAGAGGGTGGCGCTGGAAAACCATCACATTCAGTCGTCCCCGCAGTCCGTCGGCGAGTTGCCAGTTTGCCGCCGGGTCGTTTTCGCCCAGTGAAAGCAGCGACGTGCCGATCGCCAAAACCAGACGTTGTCCGAGAATGTCCGCGATACCGAGTCGGGGCGGTGCGACCGAGAAACTGGCGTTGCGCAGGGTCAGCTGTTTCTCCAGGCTGAGGAATCCGTCAGGAAACTGGGCGACCAGCAGGACCCGTTCGCCGTTCGCCGCACGCTGGATGGCGTTGTCAACCATGCCGGCCAGTAACAGATCTTCGCTTCGGGAAAAACAGTCCGGATAGATTTGCCAGGACCGCCGAACAGTCGGAAGACTGCCGATCCAGCCCCTGCATCTTTTGAAAATCCGCTCAAACACGTTAAGAGTTCCAGACTGCTGAATCCCGGACCTGTCGCAATTTTCCCGCACAGAGATGCCGGGAAATCAGCCGCAAAGCACCTGCTCGCGGATTTTCTCTCTAATCCGGCCTGCTCAAGGTTCATTGTACGGGTGCCGCGACTCCCAGATGATACTGGACAGATCGCGAGCCCGTTTCGCCTGTTTTGTGATGCCCGGAAATGGAATTGAACCAAACCACTACCCTGTTTAGGATGAAATTGGGATATTGGAACCGGCGTATCGGAGAATGGCCAACTTGGAGCCTGTCCCCAAAGGGGGCAGACCCCTGGAAAGGCAGAGAGAGGGTCAAACCCCTTTTGGGGACAGGCTCTTAACTGGACAGCGCCATTTTTAGTCAACCGAAGTGCGCTAGCACCCGGTTTTTTGTCGGGCGAACACAGGAACCGGAGGCTAGCGCCTGGCGGCTAATGATCGCCATTGTTTTTCGCATTTTTTGTGCATAAGTGGCGCTGTGCCGTTAATGGCGCTGTGCCGTTAATGCAGACAATTTTTTTTACGGAGTGAATCCAACCCGTGTTGCGGACTCATACTTGCGGCGAACTTTCGGTACATCATGCGGGTCAGACCGTGACCTTGTGCGGCTGGGTTGATCGCGTGCGCGACATGGGCCAGGGCCAGTTCATCGATTTGAGGGACCGCTACGGCAAGACGCAGCTGGTGATTCAGCCCCCCTTCACTCCGGAAATTCAGGAAACCGTTCGTCAGCTGAAAAACGAATTTGTCATCCTCGCCCGCGGCACGGTCAACCAGCGACCGGAGGGGCAGGACAATCCTTTGCTGAAAACCGGTTCCATCGAAGTGCTGGTCGATCACCTGGAAATCCTGAACCCGTCCCGGGTGCCACCGTTTCTGCCGGGGGCCAGCGATCTGCCTGCGGAAGAAATACGGCTGAAACACCGCTATCTCGATTTGCGGCGTCCCAAACTGCAGGAGACCCTGGTGTTGCGCAGTGCCATCACCAAATCGATGCGGGACTATTTCGAGGCGCACCAGTTCATCGATGTGGAAACCCCGATTCTCGGACGCAGCACCCCCGAAGGTGCCCGCGACTATCTGGTTCCGAGCCGGGTTCACAAGGGTGAGTTCTATGCCCTCCCTCAGTCACCGCAGATTTACAAACAGCTGATGATGGTCGCGGGTTACGACCGCTATGTTCAGGTGGCGCGCTGTTTTCGCGACGAAGACCTGCGGGCCGACCGGCAACCGGAGTTTACCCAGCTCGATGTCGAGATGTCTTTTGTGGACGAAGACGACGTGATGGGAATCATCGACGGGTTGATGCAGAAACTGGCCCGCGACATTCTCGGAATCGAACTGTCGTTGCCGCTGCCCCGGCTGAGTTACGACGAAGCGATGCGGCGGTTCGGCCACGACGCGCCGGATCTGCGATTCGGTCTGGAAATTGTCGATGTCACCCCGTGGGCTGCGGGTTCTGATTTTCGCGTGTTTCAGACGGTGGCGTCGGGCGGAAATTTTGTCCGCGGCCTGAATTTCAAGGGCGTCGCCGACCAGTTTTCCCGAAAGCGAATTGACGAGCTGACCGCGTTTGTCCAGGGCGATTTCGGTGCCAAAGGCCTCGCCTGGATGAAATGCGAAGCCGACGGCAAGTTGCAGTCGCCGATCACAAAAAACTTTTCCGAGTCCCAGCTCGCGGAGTTGTCGCGGCAGATGGATGCGGCGCCGGGTGACCTGTTGCTGTTTATCGCCGATTCGTGGGACACCAGTTGCCGGGCGCTGTACGGCCTGCGACGCAAACTGGGCGCGGAGCTGAAACTCTACGATCCGGCGGCCATGCATTTTTCCTGGGTCGTTCGCTTTCCGATGTTTGCCTGGGATGAAGAGGGGAAATGCTGGGCCGCGATGCATCATCCGTTCACGGCACCGCTGGCGAAGGACCTGGCGAAGCTGGACAGCGATCCGGCGGCGGCACGGGCCAGAGCCTACGACCTGATCATCAACGGCTACGAAGCGGGTGGGGGCACCATCCGGATCCATGACAACAATATCCAGCAGCAGGTTTTCGCATTGCTCGGGCTGGATGAAGAGCAGGCCCGGATGCGGTTCGGCTTTCTGCTGGAGGCCCTGCAGTATGGCGCGCCGCCCCACGGTGGGATTGCGCTGGGGCTGGACCGGATCACGATGCTGTTTGGGCGACTGGACAGCATTCGGGATGTGCTGGCCTTTCCGAAAAACCAGAAGGCCGCGGACTTGATGACCCAGGCACCCAACCTGGTCGAACAGCGGCAACTGGACGAACTGCACATCCAGCTTCGCCGAAAAGACCCGTAGTGGTCTGTCAAGCTCAAGATTTAGGGTACGATGGACGTCCTCGTCCGTCGAAAACTGCGAAATCGACGGACGAGGACGTCCATCGTACGTTCACCACAACTGGAAGATTTAATCTGGACAGGACAGTAGGGACTTGCCCCGGATCAGCCGCCAGGCAATCAGCCGGTGCATCGCGGTCAAATCGACGGCGCTGCAACAAATTTGACCGGCACGATTCCATCCAGTCGATGCGATGCGTTTAACCGTCATCTTGCGGTTCACGCCACCAACCGGTTTGACCCTGCCCACCAGTTCACTGAAGGGTCGTGCGGGGCCGATACCAAGCTACGGTGAAATCCGGTTTTTTGGCCATGAAACCTGATCTGCTTGCACGAATCGGAAAACCCTGATTCGTTTCTGCGAGCCGCCTCTGTACGTCTGTCGTCCGACTGAAAACAGTGTCGCAAAAATGACAACCCAGCGCAAATTGCACTATGACCTGTTCGTGGTGGTCTTGTTGGCGATCATCGTTTTCCTGATGGCATCGCTGGCCACCTGGGATCCGGCTGATGCCAGCGCTGTAGCCCAGACCGTCCCTGCCCGGATTTACCAGCCCGACATACTGGTCTGGCCACAAAACGGCACTGCGAGCAATGCCTGTGGATCGTTTGGAGCGCTGGTGGCCGATGTATTGCTGAACTCGCTGGGGATCTGTGCCTGGTTTGTGGTCGTGGGGCTGGTGGCCCTGGAGATTACACTGGTTCGACGCCAGGCGGTACTGGCACCCTGGTTGCGCACCGTTGGATGGATGCTGAGCCTGACGGGGTTGGCGGCGCTGTCCAGCCAGTGTTTTCCGGCGCAGTGGTTTCCGCCGGTGATCGGTCCGGGGGGATATCTCGGTGCGCTGACTTTCGGATTGCTGCAAATCAACATCGCCACGGTGGGTGCGGTCATCGTTTCGCTGGCGATGACGGTGGCTGGATTGATGATGTGGACCGAGTATCTGATTTTCCGCGCGGGGAAAGTCGTTTTTGCTCCGGCGGTGGTGGCTGCGACGTCGCTGTTGCCTTTCGGCCTGTTGCATGCATTTGTGACCTGGTTCAACAGCCGCCGGGCGCTGGCTGCAACGGTTTCCCAGGCCAAAGTGGTCGATCCCGAAGACATGATCGACGGTTCTGACCTTCCGCGCCGCATCAAATTCAGCCCTCGCCAGGCCGTGCCAGATGATCACGTCGACGACGAGATTCCGATTCTGGTGAGAAAACGGAGTGCCGTCGAACCGGAAAACGAGGACATCCCGCAGGTGCTCCCCCTCGTTCGCACCCCAGCCTCCGCTACGGCAACGGCTGATCCCTGTGAAGACGTTGAAGACGGTGAAGATGAAGCAGCAGAACTTTCGGACGAATACGATATTGAATCGTTGACCGAAGACGAAGCAGCAGCAGAACTGGGGTCGCCCGAACCGGCGATACCGGAGAAACGCCTGCACGCCCGCCCGCACTTCCGCATTCCAAAACAGGCCGCGGCGCGCGATCCGCACCAGGAGACGATCCAGCAGCTGAACAAGGCCGCCGAAGCCGAAACCGTAGTCGATTACCAGCTGCCCAGTATCGATTTGCTGATCCGGCCGGAGCGAATATCGTTTGACGGGCAACAGAAAGAGGCCCTCGCCAAAGCCGAGATCCTCGAAAAGACCTGTCTGGAGTTTGGCTACAAGGTCAAGGTCGTCGAGATCGAACCGGGCCCGGCGATCTCCCAGTACGAAATCCAGCTGGACGCCGGGCTGCGCCTGAACAAAATTACGGCGCTGGCGGATGATCTGGCGATTGCCATGCGGGTTCCGAGTGTCCGGATCGTGGCACCGATCCCGGGCAAGAACACGGTGGGTGTCGAAGTGCCCAACGAGACCCGGCAACTGGTCCGCCTGCGGGAAGTGATCGAGCAGAGCGAAGCCAAAGCGAAGAAAATGAAGATTCCGCTGTTCCTCGGCAAGGACGCGGTCGGTGCGCCCATGGTGGTCGACCTGGCGGCGATGCCGCATCTGCTGATCGCCGGTCGAACGGGTACCGGCAAAAGCGTCTGTCTGAACTCGATTATCACGTCGATCCTGATGACGCGGACGCCCGACGAAGTCCGCATGCTGATGATCGATCCCAAGATGGTTGAGTTGAGCGGGTACGCCAAACTGCCCCACCTGATGCATCCGGTGGTGACGGACATGAAAAAAGCCGAGGCGATTCTGGCCTGGGCCGTCGACAAAATGGAAGAACGCTATGCGCTGCTGGCCCGCGCCGGCGTCCGCCACGTGACCAGCTACAACCAGTTGGGCGAAGAAGAGATTATGGAACGGCTGGCTCCGGACAACGACGAAGCCCGCAGCAACATTCCGGTCAATTTGCCCTTTATCGTGATCGTCGCCGACGAAATGGCTGACCTGATCATGACTTCGGGAAAAGAAGTCGAGCAGCATATCATTCGCCTGGCACAGAAATCCCGCGCCGTCGGCATTCACCTGATTCTGGCCACGCAGAAACCCACCGTCGATGTTATTACGGGACTGATCAAATCGAACATGCCGGCCCGCATCGCGTTCCAGGTCTCCAGCAAAATGGACAGCCGTGTCGTACTGGATGCGATGGGAGCGGACAAACTGCTGGGCAACGGCGACATGTTATTCCTCTGGCCGGGTACCAGCACTCTGTTGCGCGGACAGGGCACTTATCTTTCCGACGAGGAAATCGAAGCCGTAACAGAATCGGTCTCAACCGGCGAACAGACTTTTGTGCACGAGCTGCTGCATATCAAAGTAGAAAAACCGGGCGAGGAAGGTGCCGTCACCAGTGGTTCCCGCGGAGCGGATTCGCGGGACGATCTGTACAATGATGCGGTTGAGATCGTGATTCGCGAAGGCCGCGGATCGTGTTCGCTGCTGCAACGGGCCCTGAGAATCGGATACGGCCGGGCATCCCGCCTGATCGATTTCATGGCCGAAGACGGGATCGTGGGCGAATACAACGGCTCCAACGCCCGGGATGTGCTGGTGACGATGGACCAGTGGACCAGCGGAGAACTGTCGGGCACTGGCAATGTCATCCGGCCTGGCGAGACCCCGCCCCGAGCTGGAAAAATCATACCGCTGGCAGGTCCCGGACGGGTTTCCAAACTGGCGGCCTCAGACGCTACCACTCCACCACCCCGGTCACCCAAAAAAGTCAAACCCGACCCCGAACCGGATGACGACGAAGCAGTCGACGACGATGAGTACGATTCCGGGATCGAAGAGGCCGAAATGGAGTACCAGTCCGACGACGAATTCGAATATGAAGACGTCGAAGATGAAGACGATTTCGAAGAAGATTGAGTCGGAGTTTGTAGGGCTCTGCTGGGTCGTGTCAGTCGCGAATGTGGGGCAATAGTTCTACTTTCTTATTCGCGGTCCCGGCCGGAATGAACTGATTCATCTGGCAAATCGGGGTGGTTGCCCTGTTCGATTTCGGGCTGTTTTTTTCGTGCCAGTATCGGGCAGACAAGCCACCGCTGACCAGGTTATCCTGTCGGCTGGCGGATTGTTCCTGAAACCTGTTCCTGATGCTGGCAAATTCTGATGACGAAAAATCCCTGGGAGCCGCCGCTGTCCGGCGCCGGGCCGGACGAAACGGTGCAGACTGGTGATGCCCCGGAAAGCGGCCGGGAAGCAGAGATTTCACTGTTCGGCCATCCAGTCGGGCTGTATGTCTGCTTCTTTACCGAGATGTGGGAGCGGTTTTCGTTTTATGGGATGAAGGCGCTGTTGCTGCTGTATGTGACGAAGTATCACCTGTTCAGCGATGAACAGGGTTACAACATGATTGGGGCTTATGGGGGGATGGTGTATGCGATCCCGGTGATTGGCGGACTGTTGGCGGATCGCTGGCTGGGGATGCGCAAGGCGGTCATATTTGGTGGTGTCCTGCTGGTCCTCGGGCATCTCGGGATGGCGTGGGAAGGAACCCAGGCGACATTGACCGGAGAAGTCGTTACGAGGGACCATTTTGCGCTGGGGATTTTTTATCTCTCGCTGTCGCTGATCATCATGGGTGTTGGTTTCCTGAAGCCCAACATTTCGACGATTGTGGGGCGGCTGTATCCCGACAACGATCCCCGGACGGAATCGGGTTTTACGATTTTTTATGCGGGAATCAACCTCGGTGCGTTTGCATCGGCGCTGCTGTGTGCGTGGCTGGGTGAGCGTTTCGGCTGGCGATACGGATTCGGGGCGGCGGGCATCGGGATGGTCTTTGGGCTGGCTGTTTTCGTGTGGGGGCAAAAGTATCTGCAGGGTCAGGCGGAACCGCCCGATCCGCAAAAGCTGCGCGAAAAGCTGGCCGGGCCCCTGACCCGAGAACACCTGATCTACCTCGGCTCGCTGGCCGGAATCGGCATTGTCTGGCTGCTGGTTCAGTCGCACAGCGTGGTCGTACGGCTGATTCCCAACCTGTTTGAGCCGTCGCCGGTGATGCTGACGATGCATCTGATTACGATTTGTCTGCTGGCGGGGATTTTCCGTTTCATGTTCACTCGTTGCAACCGTGTCGAGCGTGAGCAGATGTTTGCGGTGCTCTGTTTCATCTTTTTCTGTTTGCTGTTTTTTACGCTCTATGAACAGACGTACGGTTCATGGATGCTGTTTTCGGACCGGGTGATGAACCGGACGGCACTGGGTTATACGTGGAGTGCTGGCCAGTTAACTGCGCTCGGGGCGCTGTTTATTTTTGTGTTGACGCCATTTTTTGCCTGGCTCTGGCCGGCGCTGGAGAAAAAGGGTTTGAATCCCGGCAAGGCTGCCAAGTCTGGCCTGGGGCTGATCTTTGCCGGGCTGGCGTTTGTGGTTCTGGTTGTGAGCGCGCGGAATCCGGAAGCCAGCGGGCTGACGTCTTTCTGGATGTTTGTTCTGGCCTATTTTGTGCTGGAGATTGGTGAATTGCTGCTGTCGCCGATTGGACTTTCGGCCGTTACACAATTGTCGGTTCCGCGCGTGGTCAGCCTGATGATGGGCGCCTGGTTTCTGGGGACCAGTTATTCGGAAATTCTTGCGGCGGCACTGGGGAAACTCTCATCGCTGGAAATCCGTGAGGACCAGGCGTGGGACGTTGCCGAAGCCCTCGCCAAATACGAGCAGCTTTTTGCGGTTTCGGCCGGGATCGGAATTGTGGCCGGAATCCTTGTGCTCTGCTCGGCACAGCTGATCAAACGCTGGATGCATGGTGTCCGGTAGCAAAATGGCGTCCGGCAGACAGACTTCCGGGGTTGGTCAAAATCGGGTTTGGCGACTTTCAGGGAAAGAAAATCCGGTGTGAAAGCACCTGGATCAGGGGAAATGGGCGGAATACCCCGGGAACTGGGAAACGAGGATGTCAAAGTTTATTGCGCGGACCATTTATTTTCCGACTCTGATCTGGGATATTGTCGTTTGCCGGCTCGTGCGCCGTTTGAACCAGTGGGACATCATCGAGGATGGTTTGATCCTTGGGGCTTTTCCGCGGAAACGGGACGTGAGCCGGCTGTATGCGCTGGGCGTGCGCGGGGTGTTGAATACTTGTGAAGAGAGGGAAGGTCCGACGAAGGAATATGCCCGGCTGGGAATCGGTTTTTTGCGAATTCCGGTTGTGGATTTCGTGGAGCCAACGCTGGACGAAATCAGGCTGGCGATCGCTTTCATTGACCAGAACATCCGGGCCTCAGGGGCCGTTTATGCCCACTGCAAGTCTGGCAGGGGCCGGAGTGCGACCGTGGTGTTGTGCTGGTTGATGCATCGTCATCAAATTTCGCCTGAGGTCGCACAACAGCGACTGCAGCAACGGCGTGGTCAGGTCCGAACCTGGCTTTTTCGGCGCGCCGTCGTGCAGGATTTTTATGCGCAGTTGCAGCAGCAGCCGGACATTCCGCATTCACCCCCGCGTTCCCGGTCA
>JBGSVU010000538.1:0-3073 GCA_041752775.1 Pirellulaceae bacterium
GCCCGGCGGCGGGTACCGGTTTGAGATCGGAGACCATGCGAAGAACTGGCGGGTCGGAGAGACGTCACCGGAACAGCTTTCGGTTGCGATCAACGCCAACAACCGGATCTGGGGACAGCTGGAGTTGCGCTATCTTCCGACGGGAACTCCCTCGAAAGAATCGGGATTTGTCGGCTGGGTGATGGCTTATCCAACCAATTTCATCCTGTTTGTGTCCTGCAGCAGTTGCCTGTTGGCCTGGATGATGTTTGCGAGAATCTTCCGTTATCTCGATCCATCGAAGGTGGTTCCGGGGCGTGTCCGCTCGGCGCTGGACACACTGGCGGAAGGCCTGGTGCTGGTCGACCCTGCGGAGACGATTGTTCACGCCAATGAGGCCTTTGGCCGCATGCTGAACGTACAGCCGGAGAGTCTGGTCGGGACGCGGCTGGACCAGTGGGCCTGGACGCCACCTGAAGGGGCGGCCCACGATGAGTTGCCCTGGTCCCGCGCACTGCGCGAGCGCAGCGAACTGAACGGGTCGCTGCTGCAGTTGATGATCGATGGTGAAATGCACAAGTATCTGGTTAACACCAACCCGATCGTGGGTGACCAGGGCGATTCCTGCCGGGGTGCGCTGGTCAGTTTTGACGATGTAACACAGCTGGAAAAAAAGAAACAGGACCTCGCGGCCACGATCGAGTCGCTGAAAAGTTCGCGGGATGAAATCCGCATTCAAAACGAGCAACTGAGATTTCTGGCCGCGCGCGATCCGCTGACGCGCTGTTTCAACCGCCGTTCATTCTGGGAGTTTTTCGAAGAGCACTGGAACAACTGTCCGGCGACGCTGCTGAATGTGCTGATGGTCGACGTCGATCATTTCAAATCGATCAATGACAACCATGGCCACTCCAAGGGTGACGAAGTCCTGAGGGAAACCGGTGCGATGATCCAGCATCTGGTTGGCAGCCGCGGAATGGTTTGTCGTTACGGTGGGGAAGAGTTCGCCGTCCTGTTGCCGGACATGGATCTGGCCTCAGCGACGGATGTGGCGGGTGCACTGCACACCGGGTTCCAGCACTGCCGGCTGGGTGGACTGAATGTGACCGCCAGTATCGGACTGTCCAACCGGCAGTTTGGTGCGATGGATGCACAACATCTGCTGGATCAGGCCGACCAGTGTCTCTATACGGCCAAACGGAATGGACGCAACCAGGTCGTCCGTTTCGACGATCCGCGCAACAAGGTAACGGCTGCGGAGCCTGCCGCCAAACCGGTGGTCGCGGTCGAAGCCGTGCCGTATTCAACGGTCAAGACAGTCTTTACGCTGCTGGCACTCCGCGACCGGTCTGCCGCTGCGTTCAGCGAACGTCTGGCGGAGCTTTGCCTCGCCGTTGGCAAACCGCTGTTGGGTCGCCGGCAGCTCTACTGGCTGGAGTCCGCCGCATTGCTGCACCTGTCCGATGAATCGCTCTGCCGGCGCAGGGAGCAATTGTCCGATGGATCGCGGAATTTCCGCAAGGGGCAGTTGCTGGAAGGTCTGCTGGGCGATTGCGAAATCACGGAAATTCTGAAGGGCGCCGACGGGGCCTCGGAGCGTGGCATCGCAGGCAGAAGCCCGCTGGCCAGCGCACTGACCGCAAATCAGGCAGATCCGGAGTCGAATACCGCCTGCTCCATCGTATTCGGAATTTGTCTGGCTTTTGCAAAGACTTCTGCCCCGGAAGGCTGGACGACTGATTCCATGAAACGTTTTGCTGAGAGCCAGCGAAAACTGGCCGGCAACGAATTTTCGCATGCAGTGCTGACCCGACTTGAATCCCCCGACTTTGACAGCGCCGATTCGCGACGGGAACTGGATGCGGAATCGGCAGGTTTGATCCGAATGCTGGATCGGCACCATTGTGACCTGAATATGGCCATCTGCCTGCGCGACCGGACACTGTTGGGCGCGACCGCCGCCAGTCTGCTGGAAGAAATCCAGGACGGCGGTGGCGGGCCGCTGGAACTGATGATTCAGGAACTGGCCAAGGCAGCCAACGGGCGTGATCCGGAATTCTCCCAGCTGGAAAAACTGGTCGATGACGTCCTGGAAGTTTGCCGCCTGGGCCGCAAGTTGGCGCTGACGGATGACTTCGGGACCAACGACTTCGCCGATCCGCCCTCCAGCAGGGAAGCTGTTGAAACAGTTGCCACGGCCCTGGAAATCAACCGCCCGCCTACCCACCCCGCCTGATTTCGATGATGCAGTCAATTTTCAAAACGATGTTTGGCAATGCGCCGAACGCAACGAAGGGTCCTGACAGACCTGGCAGCGGCGGTATCGCCTTGCTGCTGAATCCACTTGAGCCACGAGTGCTGTACAGCGCATCGCCGCTGGGCGAGTTGCTGGGGAATGGGCCGGGCCATGGCGTTTCCGGGGCGCCCGCTGAAATTCTGGCAGCTGGTTCTGTGGACCACCTGATTTTGCTGGATGGGCGGATTGAAGACGTCGCGCTGCTGGCCGAAGAACTGGCCAGACAGAGCCCCTCGGCAGAAATAGTCCTGCTGGATGAAACCGGCGATCCGCTGTCCACACTGGAATTGTTGCTGGCCCGCTACCATGATCTGGAACGGGTAGATCTGTTCAGCCACGGCAGCGACGGCCAACTGTTGCTGGGACATTCGTTGGTCGGGTTTGCCGACCAGCCGGTTTTCGACCGGCTGGCGCTGGCGGTGGACGGCGCCATGGCCAGTGGCGGAGAACTGGCACTGTATGGGTGCGACCTCGCCACGACCCATGCCTCTCAGGAGTTGTTGCGGGATTTTTCCGCCCTGGCCAACGTCGTGGTCCACGCCAGTACCGATTTGACCGGCGGCAGTGCCGCAGGTGGTGACTGGGACCTGGAATTCCGCAGCGACGGAAACGCGACGGACGCGGACAGCCAGATGGCAACTGCCTGGGAAAGCTCCTGGCAGGGACTGCTGGCGACGATCGTCGTCACAAACACCAGTGATTTGGCAAACGGCGATACCGGGAGCGCGACAGCGGTTCAGCTCGATGACGGATCGGATGGAGTCTCCCTGAGGGAGGCGATCCTTGTGGCAAACGCAA
>JBGSVU010000539.1:0-12897 GCA_041752775.1 Pirellulaceae bacterium
CACCGGCCGCAACGTTGCGGGAAGTCCGGTTTGAACATTCGCCGCAGTTTCCGGAGATTTTGCAACACTGCCGGTCCAGCCTGCTGGTGAAGTCGCCGCCTGGGGCCAATGCTGGCGTGAATCTGCGATGAAAATCCGGACTGGATCAGCACACTGTCGGGGGCAGGCACGCTTCCCACCGGCCGTCAGGTACGGCTATGCGTCGCCGTCCCGGACTTCCGGCTTCTGTTTGCTGTCGATTGTCCATTCGCACAGAATAAACTCCTGCAACTCACTGGCCCCGGCAACTCCCTGAAAGCAGCGTTGAGCAGGCAAATTGCTGCGACCGGTTCCCAGCCAGGCATAACAGCATCCTCGCTCCCGGCCGATCTCAATCATTTCCTGAACCAGTTGGCGGCCAATCCCCCTGTTTTGCCGGGCTGGCGTAACGCCAACTTCGTTGATCCACAGCTGGGGAGGTTTGTCCGGATGGAAATACTCCACTGCGGAAGCCATTCCCACAACGATTTCGCCCATACCGTCGATGCCGTCCTCGACAGCAAGCACCATCACATGACGCGGGCACTGGAGAAAGGCCTCGAGCTGTGCCGGTTCGACTGCATAGTCGAAAACGTCAGTTGCAATGTGATCGAGCAGCCGAATGTTTTGTGGACTGAGCCTGACAAATTTCATGAATCTCTGGTTCGAAAGTTGAGCGAAATCACCCGGGAAGCGAACTGTGTTTCGTTTCAACTTCCCGGCGCCCGGACACGCCTCTACCGATGACTGGGGACCAGTCGCCACTGACTGTCTTCCTGAACCAGAAAGAACCGGCGTGTCTGTTCCTTGCCATCGCGTTTTCCTTTTACGGTCACAACGGCTGTGGTGCCAGTGACCGTCTCCTCGTCGATCTGGCGGCCTTCCGCGTCCAGCCAGTTGACCTCGCTCATGATGGCGCTGACCGCCGTCGGGATTGCCTTGTCGACCATACCCTGAAAAGCCGCACGGCCTTGCGTGATCGCTTCGACATCCTCTCTGACTTTCCGGACCGCCACCAGGCTTCTCAATGCATCTTTGTCTCTGGAAACTATCGCTTTCAGGGCCACCTCTGCAACCTCCCTGGGCGACGCGTCAGGCGTGACCGCGTCGCTTTTCTGCGAAATGCCCGCGTCTTGGGGGTCCTGGCTCGACCCGCCGCTACAACCAGCGATCCACAGGATCCAAAGCGTACCCGTCAACACCCAGGCTCGCCTTTGCCCGGACTGAACTGTGCCGGTTGCAACAGTCCGAAGGTTTTCTTTATTTATGGTCATCGCAATCTCCTCACGACATGGATAAGGGGTCACTGACATTTTCATTCTACAAGGTGGAAAAGCCGGAACGGCGGCGGAAACGGAAGATCCACATGCTGACCCCCACCAGGACCATTCCGCAGGCAGGCTCTGGAATGGCGCTGATACCGGTCAACTGCAACGTCAAATCATGCGGATTGTACAGCACATCCCAATGATAGGTCTGTCCCCGAAAACTGCTGGTGGGATCATTCAGGAACGTGCCACTGAGGCTGCCACCCGAGTACAGGATCGTGAACTCATCGCCAATTTCCGGAAGGAAATTCAAATCGAATTCATCGGTCATGCGGACCTCCAGCCAACCTCCGAGTTCCGTGGCTCCAGATACCAGCAACAAATCGTGCCCGGCACCCGCCAGGTACCCGCCGATATCGACTGTCCAGCTGCCCATGTTCGCAAAGCGGTCGACGGATGCCACGCCAGTCAGTTCGCCTATTTCAAAATCGCCATGATTCTCCAGGCCGATATCGTTCAGCGTGACGCCGTTGTGAAACAGTATCTGTCCGCTGGTTGCATTCACAAACGTTCCATGGCCACTGAATTCGACGCCTTCATGCACGACCGTGTTGCCATGCATCCTCAAGGCAGCGTCGGCAGGCCCAATTGAAACCTGGGCCGGGCCCAAAGGCCCCGAGTCGGAATAAGTCGTATCGGCGTTGATTCGTACGCGGCCGCCAGTTACATGCAGTTGACCCGCCACGATCATCGTCGACCCTGCCACCCGCGTTTCATACAAATGCGATACCCCGGAAAGATTCATTTCGCCTTCCATGCTCCATGAATCGGAAGGGTTCGCGAGGTTGAGTGTCAGTCTGGGAAGGGCTCCACCGGCAATGTTGAGCGTTCCGTTGAAGCCCATCGTCATCTCGTCAATAGCAGCGGCATTGATCACCAAACTGGAATGGATATTCCATGTCGTGTCTCCGATCAGACCATCCAAATCGAAGCTGTCTGCATGGATGGTCGCTCCCAGTCCGTTGACGGTCGCCGTACCGTTCTGCCGGGCGGCACCTCCCAGAATCGTGGTGCCACTCCAGAGAGTATCGCCATTAAAAACTACCGCTCCCCCCGAAAAATCGAAGAGTTGACTGCTGAAGGTCTGAAACGTTCCTCCCCTGATTTCCGTTGGCGCGTTGAACTCGATTCTGCCATACTCCCCAACCGTGAACTCACCGCCATCGACGCGAACAAGAGAAGTCGCATTTCCCCCCAGACTCAATACGTTGTTGTAGCTGGTATCGACTCGGGCCGCTTCGCGAACGCGAATCTGACTGGAGTTGATTTCCAGATCGGACGCAACGATTCCGTCGCTGCCGAGCATGTTAATCTCACCAGAAAAATCGAGTGCTCCGCCGGTAATGCGCGCGGCCTCGATCGTATGAGGACTCCAGCCAACCAGAAACTCGCCGCCGGAGTCGACCGTCCAGCCTTCGCTCAGGTTCATTGCCACCCCGCCACCCGACCCCATGATCAGCTGACCGCTGAAACTGTCCGACAAATGGGTGCCCTCCAGTCGCAATCGGGCCCCCCAGTTGTTAGCACTGTCGTAGTCGGTCACCCGCATGATCCCGTTGCCACCGACCCCGTCCAGATCGTAGCCGCCACCATTGAGTTGGTTAATAATCAGTCCATAGTTTGTTCCGGCTTCGATCGTTCCATCGTTGGTCAGTGAGGTTCCCGTTCGGAACAAATTGATGATTCCAGGTCCCCCGACTCCTGAAAACCCGTCAATCGTGAGGCGATCATAAATGTCTGCGATCCCTCCTTCAAATTGAACTGTTGCTCCCTGGGATACGGCCAGATTTTCGGTGCGTATCGAGAGTCCGTCCCGGGAACCCACAATTAGCCGTGAGGGAGTCAGCCCCGCAAAACCACCGAAACCGCTGACAAGCATATCTCCATTGACATTCAGACGGTCGGACTGCGTATTCAGGGCACCCCCGCTGAAGATGGACAAACTGGCGATTTCAGCTTGCTGGTTCAGATTGACCATCGCACTGCTGCCGTTGCCAATCGTGACGTGGTCAATCGCAACCGGCACCCCCACTGGATCCCAGTTGGCGCCGTTCGACCAGACTCCGACTCCAGCGTTCCAGTCGACTTGCTGGGCCTGGCTTTGCGAGGCACTTCCGAATACCGGCACTGTGAACAGCAGGCAACTGAGCGAGAACCGGCCGCGAAGACCAGGTCGCGAAGTCTGGGGCGGCATGGTCGGAGTGCTTAAACCCAGACGGATCCGATATCTGGTTTGATTTGAGCCCTCGTTCACCGGTGACGCACGACGGCTGCGGCGCCATCCGAAAACAAGACCGCCCATAATCAGAAGCAATCCAGCCGCTGGTTCGGGAATTGTAATGGCCGTCAGCTGCAGTGTGACATCGTGTGGGTTGTACTGCACACTCCAGTGGTAGGTCTGACCCTGAAATAAAGTCGCTGGATCAGCGGCAAAGGTCCCACTAATTCCAGCCAGCGCCGACAGGATCGTAAACTCATCACCGACTTCCGGAAAAAAGTCCGGCCCCACCGACTCGATCAAATCGACATTCAGGATTCCTCCCAGGTGGGCCAGGCCACCGGTTACCAGCAGCAAGTCGTGTTCGGCACCAGCCAGATAGCCTCCAATTTCAATTTCCCAGGTTCCCGTATGGGTGAAACGGTCGACGGATGCAACACCCGCTCCATTGGCGATTCGAACCAGTCCTGAGTTGACCAGGCCTATATCGTTCAACTGTAATCCCGATTCCAATACAAAGGTTCCGGAGGCAGCGTTGATCATCGATCCCGAACCGGCAAAATCGACCCCGCTTTCAACCAGCGTTTGGCCATGCATTCGCATTTCGGTGTCAGCGCCGGCGATCGAGACTTGTGCCGGCCCGGCAAAGCCGTTGTCCGAAAACGTGGTGTCCGCATCGATCCGCACCCGGCCACCGGTCACATTGAGCAGCCCCTCCACGGTCATCGATGAACCGGCGACGCGCGTTTCGTAGAACTGTGTGTGGCCGGCCAGATTCATTTCACCTGCCATGATCCACGCGTCCTCCGGGTCAGCGAGATTCATGGTCAACCTGGGCAAAATGCCGCCGGCGACGTTCAACGTACCCTGGAAGCGGTTTGCCGACGTTGTGCCGGTCATCTCGGCACTGACGACCAGGCCGGAATTGATGTTCCAGGTTGTGTTACCGGACAGCCCGTCCATGTCGAAACGGGTGGCATTGATCGTCGCACCCAGTCCGCTCACGGTCGCATTACCCTGTTGCCTTGCAACTCCCTCAATTGTCACGTTTCCATTCCAGGTCGTAGGGCCGTTAAAGGCAATCGTGCCATCGCCGAAGCTGCCGGAGTACGTCGAAAACGCCCCTCCACTGAGCGTCGTTTCCCCGTCGAACTGCATTTGCCCGAATTGACCCAGCGTGAACGTTCCGCCCTGTACCGTCGTCGGGCCGTCGAATTCCAGGTGATCCGTATGCCCCACATTGACGGTTGCGGATGACTGCACTGTGGTTGGAGCCAAAATACGCAGATGACCTTGCGCGAGAGTAACATCGAGACTTCCTCCCATCGTCCAGGCCGTGCCATCGATGACGGACGCGGCAGCCGGATTGGAGAATCCCAGCACAGAGATGCTGCTGTTGGCATCGCTTGTCCAACCCTCGTTGATGTTCATATTCAGCAGCGCTCCTGGTGCCATCGAGATGTGGCCGCCGAAGCTGTCGGCCAGGTTGTTTGCATGGACATTCAACTGACTGAATTGCGTTGTCAGCACTAATGATCCAAGTCCTGACGTGCCATCCAGATCGATGTACGGAGCCGCAGGAAAACCCGCGTTGATCACGAGGCCACCGTTGGCACCCGGCTGAATCACCCCGTCATTGACAAAGCCGCCTGTAAGGATGCTTCCTCTTCCCGAGATGGTTCCCGAGAATGACGAGGCTGGACTGAAAATTACCGGAACATCGTCGCGCAATTCGAAATGGGCGCCAGACCCCAATTGCAACTGGCCCTGAAAATCATGCGGGTGGAAAAATGGAACAGGCCGGGCGATCAGGCGGGTGTTGTTGCCAGTGACCGAGACCTCGTGGAATGAAACCAGTTCACTTCCGTTCATGTCGAGCGTCACACCATTACTGAGATAGAGACCATCGTGGACGATGCCTGCCGCTCCACTCATCATCACGTTGGCTCCGGCTGTGCCCGGCAGATTGCCGATCCGGATGATGTCGGAGTTTTGTGGTGGGCCAACCGGACTCCAGTTGTTCCCGTCAAAAAACTGACCGTTTCCGGCATTGCCGTTCCAGTGAACTTCCTGTGCTGCACAATAACGGCACGTAGTCAGTCCGATCAGCGCCAGCATCATCAGCCCAAGTCGTTTCAGGCCTTTCGGTTTATGTCTGGTCGAATTTGAACCGTTGGTGCGTTGAAGAGCGCTGTCCCGCAGGACTGCAAAACTGATTGAAACAGGCATCGGAATCTCCCCAGGGCCTGAGTCAGGACCCCATAGACGTGTTGATGAGAGTCTTCGCAGATCCAGCGAAATGCGGCGTCTCAGTGGACAACGCGAAGAAAATCCTGAAGTCGCGCCGGCAGACATTCCGGTGCATTGGACTGCAAGCCGTGTGACTCATGCGGCCAACCCACCAACGACGACGGTCCCCGATCACGTCAGCACCTGCTTTCAGGCACTTCCGCTTCAGGGACCGCGACGAAGTTTGGAGCCCTCGCTAAACCGGGGAGCTCGCTAAACCCAGGAGTTGGTCGGATTGGCGAATTCGATGCCTGTCATGAAGTCGGCATAGAAGAAGTCGTTTGCGTTCCAGTAGGACTGGAAGACTTTGTCGTACCACGCGACATCGACGTCGTCCTCATCGTCGTCCATCGCATTGTTGCCGCCGATCAAAATGTCGAGCGACGAAAAGTCCACGGCCGAGAACTGGTCCGAACCGTCGCCGCCGACCATAAGGTCGGCTCCGCCGCCACCATGCAGATGGTCGTTGCCCCACTGGCCGTAAAGGCGATCGCTGCCCAGATCGCCGTAGAGCCAATCATTGCCGCTACCACCCCAGAGCTCATCGGCCCCGTTTCCGCCCCAGAGCGAGTCGTTACCCGCATCGCCCACCAGCGTGTCGACGCCGTTTTCGCCGCGCAACTGGTCATTGCCCAGTCCGCCATTCAGGTAGTCATTCCCCTCGCCTCCTTTCAGACTGTCGTTGTCGTCGTCGCCATACAGGAAGTCGTTTCCGTCGCCGCCCTCGAGCGAATCGTTGCCGAAGCTTCCGCGCAGGGTATCGCTCCCTGCGTCCCCCAACAGCACGTCATTGCCGGAGTCGCCATGGAGAGAATCGTTCTCCGACCCGCCATGGATCCAGTCATTGCCACTGCCGCCCCAGAGTGTATCGGCTCCCCACTGGCCCAGGAGTGTGTCATCGCCGGCATTGCCGAAAATAGTGTCATTGCCCAGGCTTCCCCAGAGCGTATCGTTCCCGTTGCCGCCGACAATAGTGTCATCGCCGCCAATGCCCTTGAGGGTGTCATTGCCGCCGCCACCAACGAGAACGTCGTTGCCGCCGTTGCCTTCGGCGTAGTCGTCTCCGGAGTTGCCGTAAAACGTCTCTGCGGAGTTGCTGCCGTAAAAGCGGTCATTGCCAAGTCCGGTCCGGTAGACTTCAAAATCGGTGCAGACCTTGTGCGCTTTGGCACCGTCGGAGTAACCACTCTGGTACTGGCCATTGGCACGGATGGTGACAGGGCCAACCCAGCTTTCGTAGGAAAGTGTGTCCGTCCCGCTGCCGCCATGAAATGCCGTGGTACCGAGCGCGGCATGGAAGGTGTCATTCCCGCTGCCGCCATCGAGTGTGGTCCAGCCCGTCGCACTGCCCCACAGCACATCGTTTCGATTGCCGCCGTAGGCCCAGGTGAACGTCGGCCCGGCAAAGAGGGTATCGTTGCCGCCCTGGCCCCAGAGCGTCGAAACACCCGGGCCAGCTACCAGGATGTCGTCGCCGGAGGCGTTCGCGCCGGCCTGGTTGTGACCGTACTGGGTATTCGTCCCGCCGCCGCCCTTGAGATAGTCATTGCCTGCGCCACCCAGGAGGATGGCGGACTGGGTCACGTTGTCACTCACTGTGATCGTGTCGGCTCCGCCGTATCCATTGACATGGATGTAATCGACCGAACTCTCGGCCACCTCGTAAATGGTGTTGTATTGTCCGTTCTGCCATTCCCTGACTTGCAGCTGACTGCCATTGCCGGACAACTGAACTGAAATGCCGTTGCTCAGGTCATCCCCCTCGACATACAGCGTGTCGCCCCATGCGAGGGCCATGACAGCCATTAATTGCCGTGCTTCACACATTTCGTATTTAAGTGAATCCTGGCTGCCAGACCGTTTGGGACGCCGGCCGGACCTGGCCCGCCTTGCCCGGGCGATGTCGTGAAAGAATTTCATTGCTGTTCTCCTCGGCGGATATCCGCCAACTGGCTTCCCCGTCCGGGTGCTGCAACACGCTGCTTTGCCTTCCGGGACAAAACAGGACGCGGACGACAGTAACCCAATGCGCCAAAAAAATCAGGGAGATCAGAGCCGGAGTATTCCGGAATTCATGAGCCAGCCGCGACCTGTTGTTTTTCTTTGTGGGGCTTGCGATGGTGCTACAGTAAAGGTCACCGATCGGCGCCGCGTCTGTTGCGGCCATTCAATTTACCGCTGAATCCGAAACCGGGCCGCCGATCATTTGCTGACTGATTAATTCCAGCATCAAACGCCATTCTTCAATCGACTCCCTGTTGGCCCCCGGGTTTTCCGGTGTTGCCAGTATTTCCGACATCGATTCAGTCAGCATTTCCACAACGACGGGATAATGTTCGGGCTGGACTCCGTAGCCCTGATGGCGCCGCCCCAATTCCGCCAGCAGTCTGGCATTCTGTTCCGGGAATTCCAGGTTATCGACCACCAGTTCCAACATGGCAACCAGTTTCGAAGCCTGTTGGTTCAGGTCCTCCGGGAACATTCTGCGGAGCCCGGGATGGGCAGCAAAAAGTTTGCCGTAAAAAACCCCTGCAAGCGACCGGCCATCATCCTTCAGTGCTGCACCAAAAACTGACCTGAGCCTGGATATCAAATTCCTGTCCAGGGGAATGGCCCGCAATTTCCGGGCATCAGGTTGCTGACTGGATGTGATGGGGTGACGATAGATTGGCATGGGGCTGTCCGGATGTTGTGGGCTGGTTGTGCGGAAGAAGTGGGCAACCTGTCCCGGCCGGGAAAAACTGCCTTGCAGGCAAGGACGCGAAAACACGAAGAACATCACGCCTGCTGCAACGAGGATTTGTTAACCTGGCGCCGGTGTGCCTCGGACGGGCTTCAGGGACGAATCCGGTACAGAACATGTCGCGCACAAGGATGTCCGGGCGGGGCCAGGGGATGAATGAAATCGCCGTCTGGACAATATTGCATCCCGAGTTTATCCATCACGCGTCGCGACCGAAGATTCTGCTCAACCGTCATGGCGACAATTTCTTCCAGCTTCAATTCCTGAAACCCATACTGAATGATTGCACCGGCCCCTTCAGTCGCATAACCCTGGCCCCAGAATTCAAAGGCAAGCCGCCAGGCGATCTCGATACAGGGCGTAAAGCCCGTTTCAAAACGGGGGAAACCCAGCCCGACAAATCCCGCGAACTCTGCCACGCCCGGAATCTCGACGACCTGACAGCCGAAGCCATGCTCCCGATGTTGCTCGCACAGTCTGTCGAACATCGCCTGAGTTTGTTGCCGGTCGGCCAGTCCAAAAAAGTACTCCATCACTCGCGGGTCGGCGTTCATTGCCGCCAGGGGCTCCAGGTCGTCCTCCCGCCAGTCACGCAATTTCAGACGTTTTGTGATGATGGTCTTCATCTGGTGTATGCGATGGGCACCACGAAACGCAATTCGGCGAAAGGCAGTGCGGGTGCTGGTATCAGTCTTTCTTTGGTCGGGATGCCCCGTCTGTCACCTGCAGCAACCGTTCCCGCGCCAGTTCGACCTTCGGATGCGCCTGTCCCATTGATGCTTCCAGCAACGTCAGCCCCTCCTGCAGGTGTTTCCGCGCGGCCTCGACATCCCCCAGGTCGGCAAGCAGTTCGCCATGGCAGGACATCAGCCAGCCTGTTTTCCAGTGCGTTGGCGGCAGGACACTGCGTGCTTCCGCAAGTGCTTCTTCGCTCAATTTCAGGGCCTCGTTCAGCTCGCCGGTACGGTGCAGTCCGCGGCTGAGCAGACTGATGGAGTCCATGGTTTCTTCATGTCCGGAACCGATGTTCGTCCGCTGAACCGCCAGGGCTCTCCGGGTCAACTCGACCGATTCCCCGAATTTTTCCTGACAAAACAGGTTTTCGGCGAGGGCGTACATGGAAAGCAATGTCGCGGTATTGTCCGGGCCCAAGGATTTTTCCCGACCCGCCAGAAACTCGCGATGCAGCTTCTCGGCCCGCGTATAATCCCGTCGTTCGGTCAACAGGGTTGCCAACTGGCCCATCGTCATCAGCGTGTTGGAATGCAAATCGCCAAACTCGCGCCGGTCCGCCGCAAGATTTTTTTCAACCAGCGGCAACAGTTCTCCCAGTTCTCCGGCCTTTCCCTGATCCTGCAACAGCATGCACAAATTGCCGAGGACGCCCCGGGTCGAGGCATGATCATCTCCCAAAGTCCGCCGGCGACGTTCCAGCAACTCCCGCCAGCAGGATTCGGCTTCGTTCAGTCTCCCCTCCATGGCATGCACAATACCGACGTTGTTGGGCGTCCGCAATGTTTCGTCATGGTCATCTCCGAGTACCCGCCGCTGGGTCCTGAGTGTATCCCCCCAGATCTGTCCGGCCTCCGCCAGTTTTCCCTGATAGCGCAACACGCCGCCGAGGGCCGTGCCAGTGCGAAGGGTCTCCACATGGTCACTGCCAAAACGCCGGGTCCGTCGTTCATAGGCTTCTCGCAACAGCACAACCGCCTCATCGTGACGTCGGAGGAAGGACAGTTGCGAACCCAGCGTATGCAGACTCAATAGCGTGTCTTCGTGATCGTTTCCCAGCGCCTGGCGACGAATCCCAAGTGCTTCACGAAGCACCGGTTCCGCTTCATTGTGAAGCCCCAGCCCATGCAGCGTGTGACCCAGCCGCTGTAACATTTGTGCCTGCAGGACTGGCTCCCCGGCAAACCGGTTGTGTATCGACTCCAGGTAGTGCTGCAGAATGCTCTCGTCAAGAGTGCGAACGGCCAGCGAGGTGAAATTCAGTTTGTCGGCCAGTTGTGTCAGTTCTTTTCTGGCTGTTTCGTCAGCCTCGTTTGATTCTGCGAGCGCTGCATCCAGTCCTTCCCGGTATGCCAGACGCATGCGCTCGCCCATTTCCACAACGTCAATGTCGCGCAGCAGCGATTCCTGGAACTCCGTTACCGTCTCCAGTTGCCTCTGCCGCTTTTCGGAAACCTGTCGGGCCTGATATTCGACCCAGGCCAGTCGGGCCGAGACGATGCTGGCAACCACCAGTGAAAAGGCCGCAGTCAAAGAAGCAAAAGCCAGAGGCCGGTTCCGCCGAAAGAATTTCCTGGCCAGTTCCAGTTTGGAAGGCGAGCGGGCTTCGATCGGTTGATGCCCCAGATACCGGCGAACATCGGCACTCAGCGCGGCCGCACTGGGATAGCGATGCTCCCGATCCTTGCTCATCGCCATCGAAACGATTGCGTCCAGGTCGCCCTTTGCCTCGGGCACCCATTGACCGGGTTTTTGCGGTTCGACCCCGACGATCACCTGAATCGCTTCTGGAATCGAGCAGTTGGAGAAGTCGTGAGGCCTTCTGCCGGTAATCAACTGATACAACAAAACCCCCAGAGAGTACACATCCGTGCGAATATCGATATCGCACGAAGAATCGCATTGCTCCGGACTCATGGCATGCAGCGTTCCTATCAGCTGATGCCGTTCCGTGATCGCCGTGACCGCTGCAGTTGCCGTTGTCGCGTCGGAACGGCTGTCGGTCATCTTGGCGATACCAAAGTCGATGACTTTCGGCTGGCCTTCGCCATCGACCAGCACATTGGCAGGTTTGATGTCACGGTGAATCACTCCGTGTTGATGTCCATGGTGAACGGCATCACAGACAACCGAGAACATTTCCATCCGGGAGTGCAGGTCAAGCTTTCTGGCCTGGGCATAATCTGTGATGGTTCGCGCATCGGCCACCAGCTCCATGGCGAAGAAGGGATTGGGTGTAGTCCCTCCGACACAGGCGGCACCGGCCTCGTAGATTTGGGCGATGGCCGGATGATGCAGTCTGGCGAGAGCTTCTGTCTCGAAACCAAACCGCGCGCAGTCGTTGGCCGATGACATGGTTTGGTTCATGACTTTCAGTGCCACCCGCCGTTTGGGATGCTCCTGAACCGCCTCAAACACGGTCGCCATTCCGCCTTTCCCCAGCACGCCAACCACGAGGTAGTTGCCAATCGCGTCCGGCAGGGGGGCTTCAGTCCCGGCCAGCGGCCGGAAAGCGGGTTCATCAAGAAAGGAATGTGCCTGGTCGGCCATTTTCAGCATCGACATCACGCGCGACAGCAGCGCGGTGTTTTCGGCACAGGCTCTCTGGACGTAAATCTGGCGCTGATCCGGATCGAGATCCAGCGCTTCAGACAGCAGTGCGTGAGCCCGCCGATTCAGTTCTTTTTCGTCCTTCGCCGTCTGCGCCAAAGCTAACTCTCCTCGCCGGACAGACGATGGTAAAGCCAAACCCGTGCGACTTGCCATTCCCGGTCCACGCTGCGATTGCCGATTCCCAGTGTCGCAGCGACTTCCGGGATGGTCAGTCCACCAAAAAACCGCAACTCGACGATCCGCGCCTGACGCTCGCTAAGCTCGGCCAGCTCGGTCAGGGCTTCATCCAGGGAAAGCAAATCGACAGGCGATTCCTTGCCGGCAACATCCTGTCCGGAAATGGAGATCGGCCGCTGAGTCCCGCCACGTTTCTGGGCAAATCGCTCCCGGGCATGGTCAATCAGAATGCGTCGAATGATCCGCGCCGCAATCGAAAAAAAATGCAACCGGTTCTGCCAGTTGGCGCTGTGCTGACTGACCAGCCGCAACCAGGCTTCATGCACCAGTGCGGTGGGATGGAGGGTATGATTGGCCCGCTCATTGCGCAGCTGACTGGCTGCCAGACGCCTGAGATCGTCATAGATCAGGTTCATCAAGCGGTCAAGATTCTGCGGATCACCTTCCGCAGATATGGCCTGCAGCAATGTCGTGATATCAGCCTGAGAATCGGACATGATTGAATCAACTTTCCTGCCGGCACGGAAAATGGCTGGGGGTTGTTGCGTTGCGTCAATTGTATTCATCAGACAGGTTCCGGAATTGTAAGTTGCCGTTACACCCGGGCCAATCACCGGATCGCGGAAGCCGGACTGGCCAGGGAGAACCGGGCTTCAGCTTACGACGCGAAAATACTCGGCAACTCGCGCCAAACTAATCCGGAATCATCGAAAGAGCCATTGCCCCCGCATTTTAACGTTTCAGCCCGAATGGCCCACCAAAGCCACAGTTTTATGCGG
>JBGSVU010000540.1:0-4273 GCA_041752775.1 Pirellulaceae bacterium
CCAGCCAATTTGCCGGTCTGGAACCCGCGCCAACCGATTACACTGGTTGATATCAGGGAAACCGGTATCCCGGCCTCGCCGCCAAAATCTCGCCGCCAAACTCTCGTCGCCGTCCTGCAGGGGTGGACCCCATCCGCAAACGATGGCGGCGACAACCGGAACGCCTGACGGGATCTGCTGGCAGAAGGGCGGAAACGTGGCGAGCGACTGGCATCCCCCACCAGTCGCCCTGCCGGACCGTTTCACCACACAATTCGCCTACCAAATCCGGATGCGCTCATCGGCAGGTTTGTACAAACCGTCGCCCGGTTTCAGATCAAACGCTTCAAAAAAAGCATCGATGTTCATCACCGGCCCGTTGGCGCGGTATTCCGACGGCGAGTGCGGATCGGCCAGCAGCCGGTTCATCATCTCGTCATCGCGATACTTGCGCTGCCAAACCCGGCTCCAGCCGACAAAGACCAGCTGGTTCCCGGTCCACCCGGCGACTTCGGGCGGCTCCTGGCCCTGCTTGGCAATCTGGTAGGCCTTGTAGGCGATCGACAGCCCCGACAGGTCGGCGATGTTTTCACCCAGCGTCAGTCGTCCATCAACCCTTTTGCCAGCCAGCGGCGAATACTCCGAATACTGTGCGATCAGTTTTTCCGTCAGCTTTTTGAACGCTGCCCGGTCGGCATCCGTCCACCAGTTTCGCATGTTGCCGTCACCATCGTACTGGCTGCCCTGGTCGTCAAAGGCGTGGCTGATCTCGTGACCGATGACCGCACCGATCCCGCCGTAGTTCAGCGCGTCGGGTGCAGCCGGATCAAAAAAGGGCGGCTGCAGAATCGCCGCGGGAAAGACAATTTCGTTCATCGTCGGATTGTAGTAGGCGTTGACCGTTTGTGGCGTCATGCCCCACTCCGTCCGGTCGACCGGTTTGCCCAGCCGCGTGACGTTCCGGTCGTGTTCGACAATCCGGCTGCGGCGAATGTTGCCGACCAGGTCATCCGCCACGACTTCCAGCGCCGAATAGTCTTTCCAGACGTCGGGATAGCCGATCTTGGTGGTGATTTTCGAAAGTTTTTCCCGCGCCATTTTCTTGGTCGCGTCGGTCATCCAGGTCAATTCGTCAATGCTGCTGCCAAAGGACGCCAACAGGTTGCGGACCAGCTCTTCCATCCGCGATTTGGATTCGGCCGGAAAGTACTGGGCCACATACAGGCGTCCCACCATTTCTCCAAGGGCACCCGATCCGCCACCGCCTCCACCGACCGCGCCCACGGCGCGTTTCCAGCGCGGCTGGTTCTCCCGGATACCGGACAGCTGTTCACCGAAGAAAGCAAAGTTTGTGTTGACAAAATCTTCCGACAGATACGGAGCGAACTCACCCGCCAGACGGACCTGCAAATAGAGCCGCCATGTTTCGACCGGAATTTCACCGACCAGCAAATTCAGCCGTTCAAAATAACTGGGTGTCGTCACATTCACGTCGGACACTTCGCCCATCCGCGACAGCCGGAAGAACTCCGGCCACTCCACCACCGGCATCAGTTTCCCCAGCTCGGCGAGCGATTTCTTGTTGTAAGTCTTTTCCGAATCGCGCATCTCGACGCGCGACCACTGAATCGCCGCCAGCCGCGTCTCGAGGTCCAGCACTTTCATGCCGGCATTTTCCGCTTCGACTCCGGTCAACTCCACCAGCCGGTTGACGTACTTCACCAGCGCGTCGCGGTGTTCGTCATATTTGGGGTCAAGCCGGTTCAGATAGTACTCCCGGTCGGGCAGTAGCGTGCCGCCGGGAACAATTGAGGTCAGGTACTGCGTCGAGTCCTTTTCATCGACGCCGACGTACAACCCGACGGGGACGCTGACGCCCAGCACGCCGAGCCGCGCGAACGCTTCGACGACCTGCTGGTGATTTTCGATTTCGGAAACTTCTGCCAGCAGATCGGCGATCGGCGTGACGCCTTTGGAATTGGCGGTTTCCTCGTCCATGAAGCTGCGATAAAAATCGCCGATCTTCTGCGTATCGCTGCCGGGTGCGGCCGAAGCCGATTCCGCGGCGGCTTTTTCGATGATCCCGTTCATCCGTTCGCGGGACAGGTCATCAAGTTGAATGAACGAACCGTAATTGGACTTGTCGGCCGGAATCTCGGTTGTTTTCAGCCATGTGCCGTTGATCGACCGGAACAGGTCGTCCTGAATCCGCACCGAAGAATCTGCACCGGACATGTCCAGCGAAAACTGCTGGGCGGCTGCGGGCGCAGCCAGTAACGTGGAAACTGCCAAAAGGACACCGTACTTTTTCATGAATCAGAACCGTGAATGGGTCAGGGAAATGTTGCCTCGAACATTTTCGCGGCAACCCGTCCCCAAAGCAATGCACCTGGCCGACTCCCCAGCAAGCGTTCACGGGTCGATAACACATTTTCCATGTTTTAGGGGGTCACACCGTTCAGACCTGTTTTTCTGCGGTACATGGGTGGCCGGATTCCAGGAGCCTTTCCCAAAAGGGGGTCAGACCTTTGGAAAGACAGGGAGGGTCAGACCCCGGCGCGTGAACGGCGACACATCCCGGGCCGATTCCGGCGGTTTTTCAGTTGTCCAGAAACTCGTTGTCGGCGGCGGAGAGCTTGCTCCGCTCGACGGTAATGATCGTTCCGTCGGCCTTTTTCAGCACGACCTTCGTCGCATCCGAATCCACCAGCGCGGCTTCGACGGTATAGGATCCGGAACTGGCGCGCCACGTGCGGAGGGCCGATTTGTCGACCCCGGAGGATCCGGCAACGGCGGCCGATTCGTCGCCAAAGATCGCCTTCCGCAGCTCCGATTCCAGCACCGCATTGAGAATGGTGACAGCGACCGGACCACGACCGGGAATCTCCATGGTCTGCGATCCAACCACAAAAACCGGTGCCGGTGTCATTTCCTGTCCGGGAGACAGCCCGCTGGAGTCCTTGACCCACATCATGTACGGAACATCGTCATACAGCACGATCACGTCGTGCTCGGTAAAAGCCCGCAACACGATGGCGTCAGCCATGAAACCGATTTTGCCCTTGTCGCGGGCATCCAGCCGCGGTCCAAAATTCCACAGCACGGCAAACAGCGAATCGTTGTCCGGTTTGGTCCCGATGACTTCGCGCAACCGTTTCATTTCGCTGGAACGGGCCTGCTGCCGCGAGACTTCCCGTTTCTTTATGGACTCGGTGCGAAAATACCATTCGGTTTTGCTGCGCGAAATCACCCGCACAACGTCCGCCTGGGGATCGGGGCTGTACGTTTTGCCACTGCGCATTTCGCGACAGATTTCTTCGGCGCGGGTGGCGGCCCGGCGAAAATCCTTGGCCAGCTCGGAATACTCGGCCTTGCCCCGCTCGACGTACTGCTGCAGGGCCGACTCGGGGATCGGCGTGCGCTCGACCATTTCGCCCGATTCCGGATGGACTTCGCCCATGTCGATTTTGCCGACAGTCTCCGCCAGACTCTGCAGCGGTTTGCCTTTGGCCGATTTGATGGCCGTGGAAACATCGATCGCGGAAATCCCAAAATTCAGGTTCTGGGCCCGGCCGGACGAGGCCCGCGTACTCATCGCCACCAGCTGGCCAGCTTTGTTGATCAGGGGGCCTCCACTGTTGCCCGGCGAAAGCGGGGCATCGACCTGCACCCACGTGCCACGCATCGTTGGATCACTGATGTCGGCCTGAATCTCGGCCTCCTTGCGTATCGCACTGACAATTCCCCGCGTCGCGGAAAAAGAAAGACCGAGGGGCGAGCCGAGCGCGATCACTTCTTCGCCTTTGCGGGGCAAGTCCGTGGCGACAGGCAATTCGGCCAGTCCCGTCGCTTCAATCTGAATGATGCAAATGTCGCGTCCTTCATCGATCCAGTACGTCCCGCGAATTTCATGTTTGTTGCCGTTGGGAAAGGTCGCAATCGCGCGCTCGGCCCCCGCCATCACATGGACGTTGGTGACCACAATCCCCGAACTGGCAACGACATAGCCGCTCCCCTGCCCAACATTTTCAACATCAATCCGCACCACACACTGCTCAGCCCGTGCGACCACATCGGCCAGATCATCCTGGGCGTGCGCGACACCCGGACAAAACAGCAACGCCATGCAGCAAAACAGCACCAGGGACGGGACGCAGGGCCAGCGCACTGTTTAGGCAAAATGGGGTTTTGGGGGAAGGGCAAATTTTGTAAATCGCATTTTTTCTTTGGAGAGAGAAAATGGCGAAACTTGAGATTGCCCGTCACTTTGAGGGCCTGACCGATCCGCGGATGG
>JBGSVU010000541.1:0-2829 GCA_041752775.1 Pirellulaceae bacterium
CGCCGGCCGACCTGTGCGTTGTCAACACCTGCACGGTGACCGCAGAAGGCGATTCAAAAAGCCGCCAGGCGATTCGCCGACTGAACCGGGAGAATCCCGATGCCCGCATCGTCGTGATGGGCTGTTATGCGACCCGCGCTCCCGACGAAGTCCGGCGCCTGCCCGGCGTAGCCGAAGTCATCACCGACAAACGCGAAATTCCCGACCTGCTGGGACGACACGGCGTCATCGACACGCCGACCGGGATCAGCGGCATGGACGGGCGAACCCGGGCCTTTGTCAAAATCCAGGACGGTTGCCTGTTGCGCTGCAGCTACTGCATTATCCCGGTCGTGCGACCGAACATGTACAGTCGCCCGGCCGAACATGTGCTGGAAGAAATCCGCACACTGGTCGACCGGGGCTATCGGGAAATTGTCCTGACTGGAATCCATTTGGGGCACTACGGAGTCGATTTCAATGCCGGCAAGCCTCGCCAGGAGTGGACCCGTCTGGCCACCCTGTTGCGTTCCGCGGTGCGGATAAAAGCCGATTTTCGCATTCGCCTCAGCAGCATCGAAGCAACCGAGGTGACCCGCGACCTGATCGACGTGATGGCGGAGTTTCCCGAGCAGATTTGTCCCCATCTGCACGTTTGTCTGCAAAGCGGCAGCGATCGCGTGCTGCGGCGGATGAAACGGCGGTGGAGCGTGCGGCAGATCATCGACCGCTGTCACGCAGTTCGCGAGCGCCTCAATCGACCGGCGTTTTCGACGGATGTGATTGTGGGATTTCCCGGTGAAAGCGAGTTGGATTTCGAACAGACTCTTGCCGCCTGTCGAGAAGCCGGATTTTCGAAGATCCACGTTTTTCCTTTCAGCCGCCGCAAGGGTACCCCGGCCGCGACGATGTCCGACCAGATCACACCGGATGTGCGCACCGACCGTTGTGAACGCCTGACAGAACTGGAATCCGGGTTGCGGCAGGCGTATTACGATTCACTGGTCGGGATGAATGTTCGCGTGCTGGTTGAAAAATCGGTGGCCGGGCAGGATGCCGGCGGAACGACCTGCCGCTTTGCAACATGCGTGATTGCCGACACGGGTGACTGGGCAGCGAATGGCGGCGAAAGTTACCGCAGAAAATTCCTCGATGTTCTCGTCCAGTCGACCGACGGGAATCAGCTGTTCGGCACGCGGTTGCGCCGATGACCGAATCCGACAGACTTGTCCCGCAGAACCTGCCCCGCCCCGTGGCGTGGATGGACGACCGGATGGTTCCGCTGGAACAGTTGAGTGTGCCGGCGTGGGATCTGGGGTTTGCCCAGGGTGTGTCCGTGTGTGAAAATCTGCGCACCGTCGGCGGACGGGTGTGGAAGCTGGAACAGCATCAACAGCGGCTGGAACTGGGGTTGCGGATCGCCGGGATCAGGTTGCCGTTTTCGATGGAGCAGTTGGCGGACTGTATCGGTGAGGTTGCCCGGGAGAATCGTCGCTGGCTGCATCCGGATGACGATTTGTCGATTCATGTTTCGGTGACGGGTGGCGATCATCGGGTGGCGGCTCCGCAGGCCTGGGGGCTGGGAAAATCCGGAAAAAACCAGCAGCCGCGGGTTTTGATTCACGCCGTGCCAATTCCGTTTGCGCGATGGCGCAGTGCCGCAGACGATGGATTGCGGTTGCAGCCGGTGCCCACGATGGAATACCCGGACACGGTGATGCCACGCGAGTTGAAATCACGCAGCCGAATGCATTACTGGCTGGCGACCCGCCAGGCAGAATCGGCCCACGCGAAATCCCTTCCGCTGTTGGCAGGCCACGATGGTGCGGTGGCCGATACCGCCACTGGTTCGATAGCGGTGGTCGATGCGAAACAGAAAACGGTACGCCTGGTTCGGCCGGATCAGGCGCTGGGCGGCACCACACTGATGGCTCTGCAACCGGTGATCGAGGCTGCCGGTTTTCGGGTGCTGCGCGACAAAATCGAGTTTCGCGAGCTGGAGTCGGCCGATGAAGTCCTCTGGTTCAGCACGCCGCCGATCCTGTTGCCGGTCACGGGTGTTGGCGAGGTGCGAATCGGCACTGGGCGGCCGGGTCCGGTTTTCGAACGTTTGGCGCAGCAGCTGATTCGTTCGCTCGGCATGGACTGGATGGCCCAGATCCGGAAATTTTCAGCCCTGCCGCTTGCGGACCGGGTGCCGGGAACCATTCCCAACAGGTAGTCGCTGGATCGTGCAGGCAGGATAATCGGTTTTTGTTTCGCCCTGGTTCTGGAGAACGACAATGCGACATGGTGCCCGCAACGATATGACTGGCAAGGTAACAGCGATCCGGGTCGGCGATGTGATGACTCAGGCCAGAGTCCACATCTCTGGCGAATTCGACATCTCGTCGGTGATGACGACAGAATCGATGGAGGCTCTCGATTTGAAAGAGGGCGACGAAGTTCACGTGATCATCAAAGCCGTCAGCGTTCTGCTGGCCAAGTCGTAGCCATTCACGCGCCGGGGTCTGACGCGTCTTCCGGCCGGGACAGGCCCGGTTGGTGAGCGGGTCGGGCGCTTTGCCGGTAGTTGTCAGACGCGCTTCCACCGGGACAAGCCCGGATGGTGAGCGGGTTGGGCGCATTGCTGGTAGTTGTCAGGCACGCTCCCACCGGGACAAGCCCGGTTGGTGAGGCGGTCGGTGACCAGGTCTGACAACCGCGCCGCACCACCAGACCCCACCGGCCCCGTGCCGGTTGGTGAACAGGTCTGACAACTGCAGCGACACACCGCGCCGCACCACCAGACCCCACCGGCCCCGTGCCGGTTGGTGAACAGGTCTGACAACTACAGCGACACACCGCGCC
>JBGSVU010000542.1:0-2559 GCA_041752775.1 Pirellulaceae bacterium
GGAATCTCGGCCAGATCGCAGAGGATGTAATACCCGTCGTACTTCATCAGCGGATTGGCGTTGAACATCAGCGTCGTAACGGAACAGACCGTCATCACGTTCAGAGCCAACTGGTTGACCAGTCCGGGCTGGCTATACCACCAGACAAAGGTGGCGATTGCCGCCAGCACCAGTTCGACATACATTCCGGCCGCGGCGATTGCCGCCCGTTTCCATTTGTCAGGCAACATCCAGCTGTCGCTGACATTGCAATAAAGACAGGGCATCATGACCAGAAACATGACTCCCATCTCGTTGCATTCGCCGCCAAAGCGTTTGCAGGCCAGCCCGTGGCCCAACTCGTGGGCGACCTTGGTGACGATGACCACCACACCCAGCCAGACCCAGTTGCTGCCCGCAAAGAACTCCTGAAAACCTGGCATCCGCGCCAGCAACATTTCAAAATGGGTAAATACCAGGCCCAGCGCAGCCAGCCCCAGCAGCAATGCCACCGCAAAGACGGGCCAGGAAAATATCCAGCCTGCCACATCATCGAGCCAGGTCAGGAACCTGTCCGGATCGACGCCGCGAAACCGAATCGCCAGCGGATTGGCAAAAATCTGTTTTCGCTCGCGCTGCCGCGTGTCCGCCTGGCGTTGCAGCAGTTTCGAAGCTTGACCCTCGGCATCAGAAACGACCAGCGCACTGCGGTGAAACATCGCCAGCAACTGGTAGAATTCGGCCGTTGTCAACCGCTGCGGCGCGAACTGCCGCTCGAACTGCTCGCGAATGTCCTGGGCCGTTGCCTCGCCATCGAGCATTTGGAGAATCGCCAGCTCTTCGGCTTCAAAGCGGTAATACCGCAGCGAAACCGGGTCCTTGATCACCCAGTACTGTCGTCCTTGCCAGTTCTGCTGAACCATCTGCAAATCGGCACGCATCCGCAAACGGATCACCCGGGCGGTGTCGTCGTGGGCTGCCGGTTTCGACTGGGAAGGTTTCAATTCTGGTTATGGGGAACTGGTGCCGGATTCTCCTGTGGGCTTGTACAGCAAAATCATGCTGCTCAACAACCGGAAAGGCCCGCCGTGCGCGCAGATGCCCGACCCCTGCCAGCAACCAGAGTGCTGCCACCCAGCCTGCTGGCGCCGCGAAACTGATTTGGCCATTTTCCGGTGATTGGTCTGGGAATCGTTCACGTTCACCGCTTTAATTGCCGCCGCGGCCCTGTCGATTCTGCGTTTCGGTCCGGAAAGGAATCCAGCCTTGAATAACCTGAAGGTGACTCGCCCTGAAGATCCCGTCGATGTCTCGATCGTGGTCCCAATTTACAATGAACTGGAGAATGTCCCGATTCTTCTCGGCGAAATCACGGCAGTCATGCAGGCCGGTCCCTACAGCTGGGAACTGATTTGCGTTGATGACGGGTCCACTGACGGAACGGCCGAAGCCCTCGCGCAGGCCGCAAACAGCCAGCCGGAAGTAAAGCTGGTTCGATTGCGGCGAAACTTTGGACAAACTGCGGCGATGCAGGCGGGGATCCAGCACGCCAGCGGGAACGTCGTCGTAACCATGGATGGCGACCTGCAAAACGACCCGCGCGACATTCCCGCCATGCTGGAAAAAATCGATCAGGGAGCCGACCTGGTTCTGGGATGGCGCCGTCAGCGGCAAGACAGGCTGTTCAGCCGGAAAATCCCTTCACGAATTGCGAACTGGCTGATCTCACGTACCACGGGCGTGGCCGTTCACGACCTCGGATGCACCCTGAAAGCCATCCGGGCGGACCTCGCCAGAAACCTGGAACTGTACGGCGAGATGCACCGCTTCATCCCCGTGCTGGCCCATCGCCTGGGAGCCCGCACTGTCGAAATGGAAACCCACCACCGCCCTCGCCAGTTCGGTACGACCAAGTACGGCATCGGCCGAACCACCCGGGTTGTGCTCGACCTGTTGACCGTGCAGTTTCTGCTGAAATATTTTGACAGCCCCATGAAACTGTTCGGAAAAATGGGGCTGATCGTTGGTGCCCTCTCCTGGCTGTGCTTCTCCGCAGCGGGAATCATGAAAGTTCTGGGAGGTGTGGACCTCACGGGCAACCCGCTGCTGATTCTGAGCGTACTCGGCACGATTCTGAGCGTGCAGTTTTTTGGGCTGGGGTTTTTGGGAGAAGTCAACGCGCGGATTTATTTTGCTGCCAACGGCAAGCAGAATTATCAGGTCCGCGAGCTGGTCAATTTCGGGCCGGGTTCTTCCGGGCCCCGGCGGCGGGCGGCATGATTTCGCTTTAACGCTGCTTCCGCCCGGATAAACCGGACGGAGAGCGGCGGATTTTTTCTGGAGCGGCCATGGTAGCCGCCAGTTGGCGCTCCGCCGGAATAAATCCGGTGGAAGCGGATGGATTATTTTTGGTGCGGTCGTGGTAGCCGCCAGTTGGCGCCCCGCCGGAATAAATCCGGCGGAAGCGGGCGAGACTTTTCCGTTTTATACTGACGAACTGACACCGACTAGTATTCCGTCACGCCCTGGTTTACGGGCAGACGGTAGTGGACGAGGCTACGAGTCCCCGCGAAGTTGCAA
>JBGSVU010000543.1:0-12089 GCA_041752775.1 Pirellulaceae bacterium
CGGAAACGTCTTCATTCAACCCGAGTTGCGAGCGGATGCGTTCAACCTGGTCGACGATGGATCCAAAAGTCGCCAGATGCATCGTGACAGGCAAATGGTTCGCCTTCTGGTGGTTTGCATCTTCCGGAAAACTGATTTCAACCACGCCAGGAAATCCACAGGTGTTCATCGTCCGCCGGTAAATTCCTTTCCCGACCGATTCGAGTCCCGGGACGGCACTTTGTGCGAGGTGGTTGATCATGGCCGGCCCATCCAGAGAGCCGGAGTACGGCACGCGCAACCGCAATCCGCCGTCGAGTGCGTCCAGCGTGTCTTTGCGAGATCGTCTTGACCGCAATTGCGAAGGTGTAAAACCAAACAGCTCGCGCATCACGCGGTTCATTTGACGGACACTGGAAAAACCGGAAGCAAAGGCAATTTGGACCATCGACAGGCAGGATTCATCGATCAGACGCCTTGCCAAATGGGCGCGACGGGTCCGGGCCACGAAATCGGGCGACGCACCAATGTGGCGGCGGAACAGCCGGGCCAGCTGCCGCGTGCTGTAACCGACGCGTTCAGCGAGGTCTTCGCTGGTGCCCGTGTCCAGAAAGCCCTCGGCTATCAGGCGGATGGCGTGGGCGATTTCGCGAGGCGGGTTGTCCAGTCCGGCATCGGGCAGCCGATCCGGCCGGCAGACCAGGCAAGGACGAAAACCGGCCGCCATCGCCTCAATCGACGTTCGCATCGTCACGACGTTCAGCGCATGTGGCCGCGCACCGCAATCGGCACGACAGTAAATTCCTGTTGTTTTGACGGCCTGTATCTTCATGCAGCCAGTCTAGACTTCCCGGGCGTCCCGGTCTGGCCAGATTCGGACATTTTTCGAATGTCGCCCGGTTTTGATTGTCGCCGGGAACCCGCCGCCGGGGACGCACCCCTGCAGGGAGCACCGGCGAGAGGCGACGGACTTGAACTGTCAGGCCGGATCCGTCAAAAATTTTGCATTGCAGGTTTCGGCAAAGACCTGCATTTCCTTCATCCCGCCCACAATCAGCGGAGTCCGCTGGTGAATTGTATCTGGTTTCAGGTCGAGCATCCGGATCGTACCGTTGGACGCTCCCCCACCGGCTTCCTCGGCAATCATCGCAATCGGGTTCGCTTCGTACAGCACGCGCAGTTTTCCAGCCGGATGGGAATCAGTCGGTGGATAGAGAAAGACTCCGCCCTTCAGGAGCGTGCGGTGAAAATCGGAAACCATCGATCCGATATAACGCGTACCATACCGTCGCCCCATTTCGCCTCCGCGCAGTTTTTCGATGAAATCGTTATAACAGCCCGGAAAAGTGTCGCGGTAGGCTTCATTACACGAATAATAAATTCCCTGTTCGGGCATCCGGATATTCTCGTGGCTCAATACATAGGCACCGATCGAAGGGTCGAGCGTAAAGCCATGCACCCCATTGCCCACTGTGTAAACCAGAATCGTCGACGAACCGTAAACGACGTATCCCGCGGCGATCTGCTGTGAACCCGGCTGCAACAGCCAGTTCACGGCCTCCGAAGCATCCTGCCCGTTGGGCCGGCGCAGTATCGAAAACGTGGTTCCCACACTGACATTGACGTCGATGTTCGAGGATCCGTCGAGTGGATCAAAAACCACCGCGTACTTGGCGGCTGAATTCAAATGCGGTGTCACGTGGGCGTGCTCGTTTTCTTCTGAGGCCAGCACGCCCACCGACTCACGCGACTCCAGACTGTGAATCAACGCGTCATTCGCGTACACATCGAGCTTCTGCTGGTTCTCTCCCTGAATATTGGCGCAGCCATGCTCGCCGAGGATGTCGACCAGTCCGGCCCGGCGAACCTGGGCCTGAATCCGTTTGGTGGCCAGCGTGATCGCCGACAGCAGGAATGAAAATTCACCCGATGCGCCGGGGAACCGGCGTTGCTGCAACAGAATGTGTTGCTGGACGGTGACTGCCGGACGGTGGCCGGATGAGACCTGGGACATCGGAAATTCCATTCACGGGCGGGTGTTTCTGCAAAACCTGATTGTGAATGGTGCCCGCTGGTTCGCATAGCCCGAATCCGTGAGATGGCTCCGGGCTGGCAGGACTATTCGCCAGTAGCATCACTGGGAGTGGCCGGACTGGGGCCGGTCGGCTGAATGCCGCGCTTGATATCCAGCCCACCCGCGTTGCCGGTCGCGGTTTCGTTGCCAGCCAGAGGCGCCTGGCCTTCGCCCGGGTTCAGCGAGGGAGCCGAATCGGCGGCCCGGGACGATTCATTGCCGGTCGTGGCGGCGTTCGCCCTGTCTGGCACGGGAGTCAGCTCCGGTTCGATGCGGATGGTGCGGCCGGATGTTTCGGTCGAACCACCGATCGGCGGTTTGGCGCTGCTCGCCAGATTTTCGCGGAAAAAATCCAGGTCGATAATCGAGTTGTCGGCAGGGATTTTGGTTCCGGAGCCGACCTCCACGGTCATTTCCCTGTCAATTTCCACAAGAGGCTGGTCGTTCTCGTCCAGGGGGACGCGGACCAGAACGTTCCGCACAAACTGTTCTGTAGAGGAACGCTGAACAATCCGCTGTACTTTGTGGGGTACCTGTTCGGTCGCTGTTTCAGAGATCTCTTTCAGAACCCTGACGCTGTAAGGTTCCTGTTTGGTAACCACGTCATGCACGGTTTCGCGAACCGGAATTTCGCGTGTGACCAGGTGCTTTTCGTAGGTCAGCCGTTCCACCGGGATTTTTTCGACTCGTGTTTCGGTTACGGGTTTGTAGCGTGTTACCGGAACATCGCGCACTTCAATACTGGACTGGGTCGATTCGACGGTGTAGGGAACGCGACGGGTTTCCCAGCTGCGTTCCGTGTCGTTGACGATAACCGGTTTCAGTTGCTGGGTGACTTCGGGAACGTAGGCCGTGGATGTCTGTTGTTGGGGGACAAGGGCCTGGGTGTAGGCCGGTGGGACCGGGCAGGCGGCGGAGGTGTCGGTCGGTCGAACCCAGTGCAAACCACCGCGCTGCCAGACTTGCTGGTTCGTCGCAGGATCAATGACGTAGCCCCGGTTGCGCCACTGCAGGTAGGGCGCCGTGTTGGCGGGCGCGACCGGCTGCTGAACGGGGACCAGCGCGGGTGAGTAAACCGTTTGAGTCTGCGTCACAGGGCGATAAGTCGTCACGTTCTCGGGCTGGTAAAAAGTGCGTTGCACCGGCTTTTCCACCGCAACCATCTCGTCGCGGTAAACGGTTTGCGAGACGGGGCGCTGCACGATGTGGCGCTGGGACTCGTAATCGGTGTACTCCCGCAGAACAGTTTCGGCGACGGTTCGTTCTTCGTAGGTGGTCTCGATCACCGGTTTTTCAACGGTTTCGGTCTGTGTCACCGTCCGTTCAATTTCGCGCGGGATGCGTTCAGTCACTTCGCGGTAGCGCGTTTCGGTTTCCCAAACGGGTTTGGTCCGGACGACTTCGCGGGTCGTGTATTCGGTCTCGGTGACAATTTCCTCCCGCGTTACCGGCCGTTCAATGACCAGCCGCACCGGTACCAGTTCATGGCTGGCGATTGTTCGAACCGGATTGCGCACCGTGCCTGGCAGAGGTGCCAGCTCGCGAATGACGGTGGTTTCCGACGGATAGGTTCGCCAGCCCCGGCCGGTGTCGGTTAGCGCCGATCCGCTGCGATATTCCCCGCTGCTGTAACGCGGCAACCCCGAATCGGGAATTGACTGGGCCTGCAGCGTGATCGCCAGGCCGGAACACAGCAAAAACGTTGTCGCCAACAGAAAACGGACAATGCTGAATGTTTGAAAACCTGTCATGGTGACGGTATTCCTGTCAAAAACGAAATCGGAAAAACCTGCAGCGGGCAGCAGTCAGAAGCCTGCGACCGGAAGCCAATTCGCCAGGGAATTCGTTCCAGCCGGTACTTTCCATCATAGGCAGACCGCGCCGCGATGGCTAATGTTGGCACCTGAAAATCTGCATTGCCAACACCAGTCTGCGGTTTCGGGTAGCGGGATGTCCAGTGGCACGACAAAAAATTTGCGGTCCCATGGAATATGACAGTTTTCGCGATTATGCCAGATTGCGCAGTTTGATCCACTTCGGGCAGTTTCGCGAGGCTGGGGCAGTTGCCGGACAGGCCACAAGCTCCCGCCCCCACACAGGTTGCAGCCGGAAATTGCCCAATCATCAAGGTCTGACAGCATGACAAAAAAAATCCGGTTGCTCGAGCTGACACTGGACACGCCTGCAGAAAATCTGGCGTTGGACGAAGTCCTGCTGGAGACGGTGGAACATACGCCAGATTCTCCCGAAGTCCTCCGCATCTGGGAGTCGCCGACACCGTTCGTGGTCCTCGGAAGAAGCTGCAAATTTGCGGAAGAAGTCCGCCACGAGTTCTGTCGGGACCATGCGATACCCGTTCTGCGGCGCAGCAGCGGAGGAGGAACTGTGGTCGCCGGGCCAGGGTGTTTGATGTATGCCCTCGTCCTGCGCTATGAATTCCGGGAAAATCTGCGCCTGCTCGACCAGGCTCACCGTTTTGTGATGGAGCAGATTCGTCAGGCCGTCGCGCTGTGTGGCATTTCCGTTACCATCGCGGGAACAAGCGACCTGGCCATCGGCGAACAGAAAGTCAGCGGGAACGCCATGCGCTGTTTGCGAAACAGTTTCCTCTATCACGGAACGCTGTTGTATGCGATGGACCCGAAACTGATTGCCAGTTGTCTGGGTCCACCCGCGCGGCAACCCGACTATCGCCGCCAGCGGGAACACGAAGACTTTGTCACGGCCCTGCCCTGTTCGTCAAAAGCATTGAAAACTGCACTGGTCGAGGTCTGGGAAACAGAATCCGGGACTGTTCCGTTTGCAAAACAGCGGCTGCAGGAGATTGCCAGTCAGCGCCACAGCCAACAGGACTGGATCGGGAAATTGTGAAAAAACCGGCCAGAATTCCCGGTCGGCGAAGCTGGTCTGAAACCATGCAGCCGACCCGCAACGATTTCCGTCCCGCGTCGTGGACGGGGTCACGAGTCCTGCTCACGCAGGTAACCTCGTCCACGACGCCTGGTGTTGACAGATCAATCTCTAGCTGAAGTAACCCCGATTCCCGGGCGACGAGAGGATTTTCCAGCCAAAGATGTAATAAACAATCTGGAGGGCAGAGAAGGCATACGCAAAAATCTGGCTCGCCATCTGGATGGCCTGCTGGTCGGCCGGGACCTCGGCAGCATTATTCATGTTGATAAATACCCCCAGGCCAATTGACAGGACGACCGCCAGCATTCCGGCAAAACAGGCGATTGTAAACAGATTGCGACCCCACTCCTTCCGCATCAGAATTCCGATACTGCCTATCACGATACCCAGGCCCGCCAGCATGCTCATTGCCATTGATCCGATCAACGGAACCATGTTGGCCTGGATCTGGGCTTTCGCCTCGGCAAACTGTTTGGCAGCCGCGGGATCCTGTTTCGCCGCGTCTTTCATGACATTATCCATGACCGAAGAACTTAAAAAGGTCATCCCCGCGATTCCGCAACAGTTTCCCAACAGGTTCCACCCTCCCAGGAGCAGTCCCAGAATTGCGATTGCCAGAATGATACCCGGCAAACTGCCGCCGCGCTGGGGATAGGCCGGTGGCAGACCGCTTTGCCCAGGGGTCGAAAACGGATTGTTGCTCATGAAAGAATCTCCTTTTTGAATTTTTGAATACCAGACTGAATGTTCTGGCAGAACCCGACCGGCCTCCGCTGCACCACTATCTTCACCGCTGCGAAAAGTCCCTGTCAAGCTGACCAGCCGGTACCACGGCACAGATTGACTGGACAGCGCCATTTTTTGTCAGCCGAAGGGCGTTAGCACCCGGTTTTTTGTCGGACGAACACAGGAACCGGAGGCTTACGCCTTGCGGCTGATGATCGCCATTGTTTTTCGCATTTTTTGTGCAGAAGTGGCGTTGTCCCGTTAAACGAACCGGATTCTGTCTCTTCGAGACGAATAGCGCCCTGTTCCCGGCTCAAAATCGGGTTTTCAGGCAGCGGTGCAACAGGTAAAGTTAACTGCCCGTCCCAACATCACGTTGCCCCACTTCCACACTGAAGCCCCCGTACCACTCTCATGGTTCGATGCGAAGAAGGTTACCTCTGTGCGGTCTGTGGCGGGGATGTGGGCGATCTGGCAGACAGCGATCTGTATTTGCGTTTTGTCGCCGGACTACTGGACGCTGAAGTCCTGCATACCACTCCCGAATGCCACATCCGTTGCAATCCTGCGCTGGCCCAGTTTATTGTCGATCCGGACTTTGAACCGGTCGTCGCCTCCGGCCCCTTTGACAAAGCCTTTCTGGATGAGGGCTTTCGAAACGCGAGGGAAAGTCTGCTGACCCGCGCCTGGCAACGACTGAAGTTACTGGGGAACAGCGGGTTGCCGATTCACGAATACCCGTTGCCGGAAGTGTTGCAGCGCTGATCCTTCCAGCCACAGCAACCAGTGCCGTGGATTTTGCCTGACCGGACAGGTTCATTGGGGCAAGTCAAACTGGGTACTTCCCGGCAAGTCTGTTGGGGCAGGCCAGACCTGACGCACTTCAGTCCGCAACCAGCTTTTCGGTGCACGCCTTCTTTGGGGGCCGTATGGGGAAATCAGCACCCGTGATAAAGGTTTCGCGGTATTCTGCTTCTACTCCATCCCTGCTGCTGGATTCTGCGCATCCCTCCCAGTCGCTCTGATGTCACCTGATTTTCCTGAGAAGCTCTGCAATTGTCGCACTTCCACCGGTTGGCTTGTTGACAACCACCGTCATCCACTTAGGATTTAACAGAAGGTGATCTCAGGCGTTGTGGACCAGGCGATTTTTTTCCCCGCAGTTATGATGCAACTGGATTGGGCGCCTTCAGTTCCTGTCGCATTTATTTGAAAAGAATCTTGCGCCTTTTGCGAATCACTACCTGCCAGGTATAGCCGGATTTCAGACTGGGGTGAAACGACCTCTGTTGGTCGTTCCTTCTGGATTCCGTTTTGCATATTCTTGTCTCACTTTTTTGAGGAATTTCCGGAAATGAAAAAGACTTTTTCGCTGTTGCTGATCGGTATGGGCATTCTGGCTGTTGGTTGCGACAAAGCAGCTGACACAACTACTACGGGCGCCGCAGGTGCCTCCGCCGCCGTCAAGGATGGCGCTGCTGCTGTTGGCGATGCAGCAAAAGATGGCGCTGCCGCTGTTGGCGATGCAGCCAAAGACGGCGCTGCTGCTGCTGGCGATGCCGCCAACGACGCTGTTGATGCAGCAACCGGTGCTGGCGAAGACAAATAGTTCCCGACGCCGTGGGTGTCGATCCCGGTTGGCAAAACCCTGAAAACGCAAACCGCCAGGTTTTCCCCGGCGGTTTTTTTCTGCGCGGTTACGTTCCGTGCGTTCCGTTTGCAGAGGTTTTCAAAAAGCCCGGTATGGCTGGCTCCAGAATGGCCGGATGCAGGGGAGGCTCCCAAAACCCGTGTTGGTCGCGCGAAACCGCGACCGGCGGCCGGAAGTTCCGGGGGGTTACCAGACCGCCGCGGCAACTGCCATGGCAATCTTCCGCGCGTCGCCATGATTCGTATTGCACATGACGACCACGCCCCGTTCCTGGTTGGGCCAAACCACCAGATGCGTTCGGGTTTCGTCCTGGGATCCGCCATGGGAGATTTTCAGGTCAGTCCCCTTCCCTTCCACGGCGAAGCCCAGTCCATAGGTACCTGCCTTGCCGCCAGTCAGCTTTTGGCGTGTCCACATCTGTCGTTCCGTCGCCTGATCAAGCAAAGTGGGTTCCAGCAGCGCCGCCGCCCACCTGGCAAAATCGCGAATGTCGGACTTGTACCCGCCAGCGCCGTGTTTCCAGGCGTGGGCATAATCACCGACGGCCAGAAAATCTCCGGCGGACGTTCGCGTATGGCCCACTGCCCATTGGTCCTGTCCCGGATTGTCCGTATCCACCGCAACGTCCATCTGAAAATTCTTCAGCTGCAACGGCTCAATCATCCGCTTTCGCAACTGTTCGCCAACCGACTCGCCTCCGGCACTTTCCACCACCGCGGACAGCAATACGTACGCATACGAGGAGTATTCCTGGCGTTCACCGGGGGCAAAAATCAGCGGTGAAGCGGCAAAACGCCAGATCGCCTGCGCGGGCACGTTGTCGTCGGGCGGATGGCTGGAGTCGGTGGCCAGCGGAACAATCTTTCCATTGCGGTAATGGGGAATTCCGCTCTGGTGACACATCAGACTGCGGACTGTCACGCGGTGTTCTTTTTCCGGAAACTCCGGGACATACTCCCGCACATCGGCATCGAGGTCCAGTTTGCCGGCCTGAACCAGTTGCATGGCCGCCACAGCCACGAACGGTTTGGAATTGGAGGCCCAGTTGAAAACCGTTTCTTCGGTCACCGCACGGTTGGGTTCGATTCGGGCCCGTCCATAGCAGCCCAGATAAATGGTCTGGCCATTTTCGACGACCCCCACCGCGACTCCCACCAGTCCCTGGCTTTCGATCTCCGCTTTCACAGCCTCGTCCACGGCAGCAGATCCAGCCGCATCCAGAGCGTGAGGGGTGTTTTGTCCCGTGGCAAAACTCCCCGTCCAGACCGCTGCAACGAAGACGGCTGCACCGAAGACCAGGCAACAGAGTCTCATGGCGTTCCTTCCACAACTGGTTTTCCGAAACTGTTCTCTGCAACCGGGATGTCGTCGCCCGCCAGGCGGGCCACCACTAACCCTCGTTTGTATCGCCAATGCCGATCAGGCTGTCCTGTTCTGCCGCCATTTTGCGAATGTCGTCAGTAATCCGCATGGAGCAATAGCGGGGCCCGCACATGCTGCAAAAATGGGCAGATTTGAAAGTTTCCTGTGGCAACGTCTCGTCATGATAACGCTGGGCGGTCTCCGGATCGAGCGACAGACGGAACTGTTCTTTCCAGTCAAACTCAAAGCGGGCTTTGGACAGCGCATCATCGCGGTCCTGAGCGCCTGGCCGGCCGCGCGCCACGTCAGCCGAATGGGCCGCAATTTTGTAGGCAATCACCCCGGCCCGGACGTCGTCGTTGTTGGGCAACCCAAGGTGCTCTTTGGGGGTCACGTAGCACAGCATCGCCGCGCCGTGCCAGCCCGCCATGGCGGCGCCGATGCCGCTGGTGATGTGGTCGTATCCGGGAGCGATGTCCGTGACCAGCGGACCGAGCACGTAGAACGGAGCACCATTGCAGACTTCGATTTGCCGTTTGATGTTCATTTCAATCTGGTGCATGGGAATATGGCCGGGTCCTTCGACCATGACCTGCGTGCCGTTTGCCTGGCCCCGCCGGGTCAACTCTCCCAGCACATCCAGCTCGGCAAACTGGGCTTCATCGCTGGCGTCGGCAATGCTGCCAGGCCGCAAGCCATCCCCCAGGCTCCACGTCACGTCGTATTCCCGCATGATGTCACACAGATCGTCAAACGATTCGTACAGCGGATTCTGTTTGCGGTGAACCATCATCCATTTGGCAATCAGCGATCCGCCGCGGGAAACGATCCCGGTCACGCGCCGGGTCGTCAGATGCAGGTGTTCCAGCATCACACCGCAATGGATGGTCATGTAATCGACACCCTGTTTCGCCTGGTGTTCGACCATGTCGAGGAAATGCTGGGGCCGCATGTCTTCGATGTTGCCTCCGAGCTGTTCCAGCATCTGGTAAATCGGTACCGTTCCGATCGGGACTGGCGAAGCGTCAATGATCGCCCTGCGAATGTTGTCGATATCCTTGCCGGTCGAGAGGTCCATCACGGTATCGGATCCGAAATGGACGGAAGTGTGCAGCTTTTCGAGTTCTTCGGCGACGTTGCTGGTGACTGCGGAGTTGCCGATATTGGCGTTGATCTTGCACTTGGCGGCGATGCCGATGCACATCGGTTCCAGCCGTCCGGCCAGGTGGACTTTGTTGGCCGGAATGACCATCCGTCCGGCGGCGACTTCATCGCGAATGGTTTCCACCGGCAGCGATTCCCGCTGGGCAACGAATTCCATTTCCGGTGTGATCGAACCCGCCCGCGCGGCCAGCAATTGAGTCTTGTGCATTTTTGCTCCGAGAGAATCATTCAGCCGAATGGAACCGGCGAGGCCAGGTTTTCAGCGGGGGATGGGGTTCAACCTGTTGAAAAGGAACAGACACCCTGAAAGCAGGCATGCGCCCTGAAAGACCCTGCTGCTGAAGAATGTCCGGCAGGTCTTCTCAATCCGCCCCGCCCTTGCAGCCCGGCAGTACAGCCCCCAATGTTGCAGTTTCAGCCCCACAGTTCATGCCCCGCCACAAACAACAGCCCTAATCATCGCGCAACTGCACCCGGAGTCAAGACCGGGGATTCAGGCGCCTGTTCGTCATCCTTGTCCTTCCACGACATGCTGCCGCGAATCTGATGCGGGAAGTATTGTATCATGGAAGCCAGACAGGGTCGTGTTCCGCAGCAGGGTTTTTGGAAAAGCCGTTTGATCCCGTGTTAACAAAACAGAAACTCCTGTTCAGGTTCGACGAGATCCATGCATGCTGAAGAGAATTTGACGGACCGGCACCGGATGGTTACGGGAGGGTGGCGCATCGGACTGGTGGCACTGGGGCCGGTCGCGGCGCTCATCTGCTGGTGGTTGATGCGGGAAACGGAATTGACCCCTGCCGGTCGCGCCACGCTGGCGATGATGGTCTGGATGGCGGTCTGGTGGATGACGGAGGCGACGGACCTGGTGGTAACCTCGCTGTTGCCGGTCGTCTGCTTTCCCCTGCTGGGAGTGGCGGAGATCAGGACGGCCTGCCAGCCCTACGCCGATCCGGTCATCTTCCTGTTCCTCGGCAGTTTCATCGTGGCTCTGGCGATTCAGCGGTGGGGCCTCGGGTTCCGGATTTCCCTGGTGATCCTGTCCCTGTTCGGCACCCGTCAGGCGGTCATTGTCGGTGGGATCATGACGGTGACCGGACTGATGAGCATGTTCATTTCGAACACGGCGACCGTCGCGATGATGTTGCCAATCGCGATCAGCATTATTGCCCTGCAGTCCCGTTCGCCGGAGTCCGGTCGTGGGCGGGAAAAGGTCGATCGGCGGGCCAATAACTTTCCGGTTTGTCTGTTGCTGGGGACGGCTTATGCCAGCAGTATCGGCGGCGTCGCGACAACGATCGGCACGCCACCGAACCTGATTCTGGTCAGCTTTCTGTCGGGCGAGGGAATTCCCGAAACGATGCGTTTGCAGATTCCGTTTGCTCACTGGATGTTGTGGGGCGTTCCTTTTTCCTTCGGATTCGGGCTGGTAACCTGGTTCGTGCTGGTTCGGCTGGTGTTTCCACTGCCCAAAACGGAAATCGCAGGCAGCCGCGAACTGATTCGGGAAGAGTTGCGCAAGCTGGGTCGGATCAGCCGCAACGAAATGATGACGCTGGCTGTATTTTCCGGAACGGTTGTGTTGTGGTTGTTCCGGTCCGCGCTGTGCGGACTGAATTTCGGTACGGCAGCCGAACCGTTTCTTCCGCTGGCGGGAATGGATGATACGACGATCGTGATGGCAGCAGCGCTGTTGTTGTTCCTGATTCCCTGTCGCGATCCGAACGGGGCCAGCACGTTCCTGATGAATTGGGAAACCGCCCGGACATTGCCCTGGAATGTGCTGTTGCTTTTTGGGGGCGGACTGTCGCTGGCAGCGGCGATTTCCTCCAGTCAGGTCGCGGAGTTTCTGGGCCGGCAACTGGCGTTTGTCGACGGTCTGCCCACGGTGGTCATTATCCTGCTGGTGGTAACTCTGGTGGTTTTTCTAACCGAGTTGACCAGCAACATGGCCACGACTGCGGCGGTATTGCCGATCCTCGCCGGGTTGGCGGAAGAGGTGGCGATTCACCCTGCGCTGCTCTGTATTCCTGCGGCGATGTCAGCCAGTTGCGCGTTCATGTTGCCGGTGGCAACGGCGCCCATCGCGATCGTGTTTGGCAGCTGTCGCGTTTCCATCGCCAGCATGGTCCGGGCTGTACTGGTTCTGAATCTGGTTTCGATTGTCTGTATTACCCTGATCAGCTGTACGCTGTTGAGATGGTGTTTGGGAATTTGAAT
>JBGSVU010000544.1:0-9634 GCA_041752775.1 Pirellulaceae bacterium
CGTCCGGATGGCCGGGAACAACCGCCTGAATGCCCGAATCGGTGGTGGCCGTCGCGGCTTCAAAGCTGTCCAGACGCAGACCCGCCTGGCGACTGGTGGCGTCATTGCCGTGACACAGAAAACAGTTGTCCGACAGGATCGGGCGGATGTCGCGGTTGTAGGAAATCCCTTCGTCCCCGCTCTTGGCCTGGCACCATCCGGACTGCGATCCGGCCAGGAGCATCGCCATGAAAATCGCCAACAACCTGATTCGCAAGAACTCCAACATCAAAACCCCATCGAAAAGTCAGTGGTGGAAGTGTTCGGCCCGCCGGGCTACGGCCAGTCCTGTGGAGCAATCCAGTATCGCCGAAATGGACGCGATTGAGTACAGGCCGGCCGGAGCCGGGCGGATTCCTGCGGGGGGGCGGGGAAGCAAACGCTGCTTCTGCCCGGATAAACCGGACGGCGAGCTTTTGAGATGGAGGGCAAATGAGAGATGTTGGTGGTGGCCGAAGGTAGCCGCCAGTTGCTCGCTCCACCGGATAAATCCGACGGAAGCGGATTCTGCACTTCACCTGTTCCCGCCCGGATGATGGAGCCTCATCCTGCTGCGACTGAAGCTCCGCCCGCTGCGACTGCAGCCAACAGCTGCAAAGGAAATCCAGCCTGCTGAGGCTGAAACCTTACCTGCTTTACCAAAAATCTCATCCGGCCGAGAGTCAGCCGCCGGAGGGGTGTCGGCTGCGGGCCATCGCGTACTCGGCCTTTTCAATATAGGCCGGGTCGCGAGTTCCCTCAAAAGCGCGCTGGTAGGTTACGCTCAGTGCCGCATAATTGAAGCTGTCGCCCGGTTCCAGCTCGCACGCCGTTTCGGCGTGTTGACAGGCCCGTTCAAATTCGCCGGTCAGATGGTACAGCACGGCCAGAGCGAGGTGGCCCCGCACGAATTCCGGATCGATCGCCAGTGCTTCGCTGATTTTTTCAATTGCCGCAGGGTGCTGGCCCTGTTGGCGCAAAGCTTCGGCGTCGCGTTCCAGTTGCAGGACTTTTGGGTCTGGCATGATTCTCTGGACCTGAAAAAATGAAGTGAACTGGCGGGACGATACAACTATTTCTTTTTCTCGCTGCGCAACACTGCCTGGGCGGCGGCGAGACGGGCGATCGGCACCCGGAACGGCGAACAACTGACATAGTCCAGTCCGACTTCGTGGCAGAACCAGACTGATTTCGGATCACCACCATGCTCGCCGCAAATCCCCAGCTTCAGGTCCTTGCGCGTCTGGCGGCCTTTCTTGACGGCCATTTCCACCAACTGCCCCACGCCACTGACGTCGAGTGACTGGAACGGGTCGATCGGCAGAATTTCCTGGTTCAGATAGTCCGGCAAAAACGAGTTAATGTCGTCGCGGGAAAAACCAAATGTCATCTGCGTCAAATCGTTGGTGCCAAAGCTGAAGAAATCGGCGTGGCGGGCAATTTCGTCGGCGGTCAGGGCAGCCCGGGGAACCTCAATCATGGTGCCGATCAGGATATCGAGCTTGCCTTTGAATGCCTTTTCTTTTTTCACCTGTTCGATCGTTTCTTCGGTTTTCCTGCGCAACAGTTTCAACTCGGTTTCGGTTCCGACCAGCGGGATCATGATCTCGGGCTGGGCGTCAATTTTCTGCGACTTGCACTGAATGGCAGCTTCCACGATCGCGCGGACCTGCATCTCGAGGATTTCCGGATAGGTGACGCTCAGGCGGCAACCGCGATGCCCCAGCATCGGGTTGAACTCGTGCAGGGCATCGACACGCGCCTTGATGTCGGCGGGCTTCAGCCCCATCTCGCTGGCCATCTCCTTTTGTCCCCGGTCGTCGTGCGGGACAAACTCGTGCAGCGGCGGATCAAGCAGACGAATTGTCACCGGCAGGCCCTTCATGGCGGTGAAGATGCCGGCAAAATCGTCGCGCTGGAACGGCAGCAGTTTCGCCAGCGCCTTGCGGCGGGAAGCCTCGTCGCTGGAGAGGATCATTTCGCGAATGGCACGCGTCCGTTCACCGCCAAAAAACATATGCTCGGTTCGGCACAGCCCAATCCCCTGGGCGCCAAACTCGCGTGCCCGCTGGCTGTCTTCGGGGGAATCGGCATTGGTACGGACGGCCAGCGTGCGGTAATTGTCGGCCCACTTCATCAGTTTGGCGAAATCGCAGGAGAGACTGGCAGGCTGGGTTTCGATTTCTCCCTCGGCAACTTCACCCGTCGTGCCGTTGATGCTGAAGATCGATTTTTCGTTGTAGGTTTTTCCGTTGATCGTGGCTTTGCGGGCCTTGGCATCAATCCGGACTTCACCTGCCCCCGCAACGCAACAGCGTCCCCAGCCGCGGGCGACAACAGCTGCATGGCTGGTCATTCCGCCCGTGCTGGTCAGGATACCGGCGGCGGCATGCATGCCGTCGACGTCCTCGGGGCTGGTTTCCTTGCGAATCAGAATCACGCGTTCACCTTTCAGCGAACGGTTTTTGGCGTCTTCGGCCGTAAAAGCGAGAGCACCGACGGCAGCACCTGGAGAAGCGGGCAATCCGCGCGCGATCTTGGTGGCGCGGTCCCAGGCATCGGGTTTGAAGCTGGGGAGCAGCAACTGGGTCAGGTCACCGGCCGGAACACGCAGCACGCCTTCCTTTTCGGTGATCAGTTTGTCTTTGACCATGTCGCAGACGATTTTGACGGCGGCCATTCCGGTCCGTTTCCCGGTCCGGGTTTGCAGCATGTACAACTTGCCTTTTTCGATCGTGAATTCAATGTCCTGCATTTCGCGATAGTGTTTTTCAAGGATATCCTTGATTTCCATCAGCTGTTTGTAGACGGCCTTGTTCCATTTGCTCATTTCGTCGGTCGGCAGCGGAGTCCGAATGCCGGCGACCACGTCTTCGCCCTGGGCGTTGATCAGGAATTCACCGAAGAATTTGTTCTCTCCGGTGTTGGGATTGCGGGTAAAAGCGACCCCGGTGCCGCTGTCGTCACCCATGTTGCCGTAAACCATCGACTGGACGTTAACCGCGGTACCGGCCAGCCCGCGAATGTTCTCGATCTCGCGGTATTTCACGGCCTTGTTGGTCATCCAGCTGCGAAAGACCGCTTCGATGGCTTTTTCCAGCTGTTTCAGGGGATCCTGCGGAAAATCTTCGCCAGTCTGCTTGCGATAGAGGTTTTTGTATTCCTCGCACAGCTGTTTCAGTCCCTCGGCGGGAACGTCGGTATCCTCCGTGACTTTGCACAGCTTTTTGATTTTGTCAAAAGCATGTTCGAAATGTTCGTGGTCGATTCCCATGACGACGTCGCCAAACATGTTGATCAAACGGCGATAGGCGTCATAGGCGAACCGCTCATTGCTGGTCGCTGCTGCCAGACCCGCAGTGGAAACATCGTTCAGTCCGAGATTCAGAATGGTGTTCATCATGCCCGGCATCGAGACAGCCGCCCCGGACCGGACGGAGACCAGCAGGGGATGGCGGTCGTCACCGAATTTCTTGCCCAGTTCTTTTTCGAGTGTCCGCACGCTTTTGCTGACTTCTTCCATCAGCCCGCCGGGGAACTTTTTTCCGGACGCGTAATACTCGCCGCAGACTTCGGTCGTGATGGTGAACCCTGGCGGGACCGGCAATCCGATGCTGGTCATCTCAGCGAGGTTCGTGCCTTTGCCTCCCAGCAACACCTTGCTCAAGCCCTGGCCTTCGGTTTTTGTTTTGCCGAAGTAATAAATCATTTTGCCGGCGGCGGGTTTCTTGGCCATGAGAATCAGCGTCTCCTGAAAATTTGCAGTGGATGTTGGGGTTGGATGCCGTACCGCCACGGGAACGGCGCAGTTGGAGGATTGAACAAACAAACAGCCTGGAAAAACGTGGCGAGAGATCAGCGGTGGGTCGTCCGCAAGGTCGCCAACCCCATGCACGCGATTGTGCTTTCAGGCTCGAATTTGCCACGTTTTCAAAGCGGAATCTAACAGTCCGACCATTTTTCGTCAATCAAACCTGTAGCCCCATCGGACATCACGGACGTCCCTTCTGCCACCCGCTGTCACTATCCGCAGGTCACCCACGTTGGTCCCGGTCATCCCGGTCGTCAACAAACTCCCGGAACGGGCAAAAAAAGAATACGCGTCATTATTTGCCAGGTAGTGGCCGAGTTTTATCCGCTGGTCATCGCGCATGCTCAACATCCGCCAGTCGATGATCGCGCCGGCGACAGCCGTATTGCCGTCCTCGCCATCGGTTCCCGCCGACAGAAAACAAAAACGCAAATCCTGGTCTGAAGTTTCTGTCAGTTTGGACAATACATCCAGGACCAGTTGCTGGTTGCGGCCACCCCGCCCCGGATTTTCACACAATGGAACAACGGGCTCCCCGGCATCAATCAACATGCGCCTTTCCGCCGACGGTGTTCGCAACCACGCCACGATCCGGTCAGCGGTCTGCGAAACGTTTTCGCCCGTATCGGTTTGAATCCGCGACTGAACCTGATATCCCGCCTGTTTGCCGAACTCAAGTGCGGCCAGCACGGCAGTCTCCAGATTTCCTGCCAGAACAAGTTCGTGATGTCCATTCGGCAGCTTTTGCGGCTGGGGCAACTCCCGTTCGCGCTGCCGGATTCGCGATTTCAGAAAATCAGTAATTGAAGCTGGCAACCCGTCCGGGTTCGCGTGTTCGGACTGGAATCGCTGCAGGAGCTCCAGCGCCAGTTCCGGATCACTCGCCACGGGCACTGTCGGGCCGGAAGCAATCAGTTCAAGTGGGTCACCGGGAATGTCCGAGACAATCAGCGAAACCATGCGGCACTGACCCGCCAGCGCGGCCAGCCGTCCACCCTTGATCTGACTTAATTCGCGGCGGACCCGGTTGCGGTCCTGAATGCTGATTGCCACTCCATCCATCCAGCGCAGCAACTGGCGTTTTTCTTCCAGCGAAATTTCATCGACTGGACAGGTCAGCAGGGCCGAGCCCCCGCCAGAAATCAGGCAAACGACCAGATCTTCCGGTCCCGCATCGCCCACCCGCTGCATGATCTGGCGCGTTCCCTCCACGGCCGCCCGGGTGGGCAGATTTTCACCAGCGGGGCGGCAGCGGTGGACCGTTAACGGCATCCCACCTCTGGGTGAATCGCCGGCCACATCAACTGCATCATCGGGAACATTGATCCATCCGGAAATTCTGGAACGCTCAATGCCCGCCGCATCACAGGCATCGATCAATCCCTGGGCCATTCGCAGGGCCGCCTTGCCGGCACCGACAACCATCATTCTTGCAGAACCGGTGGCTGCAAATACCTGTTGCCCGATTCGGACCTGGCCTTCGCCTGTACTGATCTGCTGGCGAACCAGCAGCTCCGGACGAATACCGCCGATCGCTGCTGCAAAAGCCTCTCGAGTGTCCGATTCGATATCGAGGATCGCCAGGCTACTTGCCTTCCATCAAACGGTCACCCTGAAAATTGTCGAGCTCGGCGATTTCGTAGATCGCGTCGCGCGTCTGCTCGCGATCGTACTCCACGCGGCGAAACTCCACAGTTTGACCACTCAAAACGACATAACAGCTGCGGGGATCGCCATCGCGAGGCTGTCCCACACTGCCCACGTTGACCATGACTTTTTCCGCCCCCAGCTCGTAGCGATCGCTCAGATCATTGGGGGAAAAAAAACGGAACGACTCGGTAAACACACCCGGAACGTGGGTGTGGCCCTGAAAACAGTAGCGCTGCACATAGCCGAAAATCCGTTCCAGCTTGCGCTGATTGTAAGTGTCTTCGGGAAAAACGTACTCATTCAGCGGGCTGCGGGGTGATCCGTGGACAAACATCAAATCGCCGTCGCGATGCGTCCGGGGCAGCCGCGCCAGAAAATCCCACCGCTCGGCGGCTCCTGCTACCGTGTTGTCCTCCAGCTGCCGTCGCGTCCAGAAAATTGCCCGTTCGGCCCCGGCACTGAAACCATCCGGATCGAACAGAGCTCCGTTGTCGTGGTTACCCAGCAGGCAAAGCTCCATCCCCAGGCAGCGATCAATGCACTCACGGGGCCACGGTCCGTACCCGACCACATCGCCCAGGCAGTAGACCTGTTCGATCCCCTGCGCAGCGATGTCCTGCAACACCGCATCCAGTGCAACGAGGTTGCCGTGGATATCGCTGATGATGGCGAGCGGGGAATCTTGGAGAGAGCGGTTCACGGGTTTCGATGCAGAATGGTTCCAGGGATAATTTCAGTCGTAACGGGTTGCCCGCAAATTGTATCAATCAATTGCCCGGACGGGATGCAGGGGACAGGCCACAACTGGCCGCGAACCATTTTGGGAAAGGCCCGGCAGTTTTGTTGAGCCCGCCCGGTTCGCCAACTACGATGGAACAACAGCTCGATACGGCCGGCGTGGAATGCCGCGAACAAGTCCATTTTCATTATCCAACTGAACCAGATTTTCGGGTATTTTCAATGACTTTTCTCCTCCAAAGAGTTTTCGTTTGCTCCCTGCTGGCTCTGGTTTTTACTCAGTCCGGCATCGCCTGGCAAACCGGTTCCGGAGCCAAAAAGCAGGGCAAGCCGGCCGACGACGAAAAAACGGATGAGGACGAATTCGCGTACACACTCGAAAATATTTTCGCTGAAAAGTCCTTTTTTGGTCCTTCGGCCCGATCGACCAGCATCTCGGCCGACGGCAAATTCGCAGCCTGGCTGTACCACCCCTGGATCGAACGCCGCCACGGAAATGACCTGTTTATTTACGATTTCCAGAAAAAGGAAGTCCAGCGAATCACTTCCGTATCGGTCATGAGCGAGTTCCAGCAGGCCACCCGCGAAGTTCGTGACGACCGGATCAAAAAACTGAAAGACGCCGCAAAGAAAAACGGCGAAGACAAATCCGGCGACGAATCCGGAAAAGCGGGCTCCGGAAAGTCCGGCTCCGGCAAAAGCAGCTCCAGCAAAAAAAACGATAAAAACGGAGAAGAAGATTCCGGTGACGACGTCGACCAGTCGGGCGATACCGTTACCGAAGAGGACGCCGATGACGAAAAAGGCCCTCGTTACGGCGGCATTTCTTCTTTCTCGTGGCACCCCACCGAAAACAGAATTCTCTTTCTGTCCGGCGGCGACATCTACGAAACCGCTGTAGGCAAGCCGGAAATCACGCGACTGACCAAAACTGACGTTTCGGAAAACCGCGTTGAGTACCTTCCCGATGGCAGCGGAATCGTTTTCGGATCGGGTGACTCGGTGTTCCGGCTGGTCTTCGGTGAACATTTCGTCGAACAACTCGATCCGGGACTGCCCAGCGGACAAACCCTCTCCGGCTCGGCCCTCAGTCCGGACGGAAAAAAGATGGCCATCGTCGCCAGAACCAGTACCCCGAATCGAACCGGTGCCCGCACGGTGGACATCATTCGTTACCGCGACCGTTTCGCACAGTCCGATTCGGTTCCGCGCACCGTATCCGACGATGAGGTCCCGCCTGTTGATACATTTGTTTACCTGTACAACCTGGAAAAATCCCGGACCGAAGAATCCCGGCTTGTGGAAATCTGGCACGACAAGGTCGACGAACCCCGCGACACCATCAGCACGCCGCAGTGGTCGCTCGCCAGTGACCGCGTCACGTTCTGTTTTTTCGACCAGAAAACCGCAGAAGTCCAGATCCTCATCGGGGAGTTCCCTGAAGACGAAGCGAAACTGGCCAAAGAAGCCGACGCCCGCAAAAAACCCGAAGACGCCGAAACCGCCGACGAGGAAGAAGACGGCGGCGACCAGCGGCGCTTCGGTCGCGGCGAACGCGGCCGGCGCAGCACCCAGACTCCCGTACTGAAAAATCCGGCCCGCGTCGTCTATCGCTTCAGCCATTTCGGTGGTCCCAACACGCCCGTTCTGGTGGCTCCCCAATTCGCTGCCGACAGCAATCACGTGCTGTTCGTCAGCGAAATTTCCGGTTTCCGTCATTTGCATCTCGTCGATACCGTCTACGAATCGGTTCGCCAGCTGACTTCCGGCAACCATGAAGTCTCGCCGATCGGGATTTCCGAAGACCACACCCGGGTCTTTGTGACTTCCAACCAGGAGCATCCGTCCCGCGACATGGTCTACGAACTGGAACTGGAATCGGGTGAGCTGAAACAGATCGGGGACGAAACAGGCGACTATTCCGGCACCGCGGTCAGCGACGACGGCCAGAGAATGGTCACTTCGATCGCCCGCTACGGACAGCTGGCCGAGCTCTATGTCTTCGATGGACGGGCCAAAGCCACGGCCCTGACCGATTCCCACCCGGAAAAGGCCCGCCGATTCATCACCGACAAACCTGAAATGTTTGAATACGAGAACCGCCACGGCCACAAAATCTATGGCATGGCCTTCAAACCGGAAGGCTGGAAGAAAAACAAAAAGTACCCGCTGCTGATCTACGTTTACGGCGGCCCCCTCGGCAGCAGCCACTCTGTCAATGACGGCAGCTACAGCTCCGACGGCTATTTTTTCAACAGCTACATGTCACGAACCCATGACTATGTGACCGTCGTGATCGATCCCCGCGGCCAGTCGGGCTATGGCGGAATGTTTGAAAAAGCCAACTACGAACAGGTTGGAAAACCCCAGGTCGAAGACCTCGTCGATGGCGTCAAATTCCTGACCGAAGAGTATGCCGCCGACCCGGAAAAAGTCGGCGTCTACGGCTGGAGCTTCGGCGGATTTCAGACCCAGATGTGCCTGTACTCGGAACCCGACGTGTTTCAGGTTGGCATCGCCGGTGCCGGCCCCACCGAATGGGAAAACTACAATTCCTGGTACACCACGGGAACTGTCGGACCTTCACGGCCAGGCCAGCCGGACCAGAAAAAATACTCCTTGCGTCCGCTGGCGAAAAACCTGAAAGGCAAACTGTTGCTGATTCACGGCATGGAAGACACGAACGTCCTGTTTCAGGATTCGGTGGCCATCTACCGGGAACTGCTGCAGGCTGGAAAGGAAACCAACGTCGAGCTGTTTCTCGATCCGACGGGTGGCCACGGACTGGGCGGCGACGTCAAACGGCTGAACCGATACCGGAAATACGAAGAATTTCTGCTGCGGACGCTGGGTGGCAACGAAGTCAAAAAACCGGAAGAAAAGAAATCAGCCGGCCAAAACGGGAAGAAAACCAAGAGCTGACCTGTTGCTGAACAGCTCCCGCGACCATCGTTCCCCGCGGCTACTGTCAAAAACAGGGCCGGGGAACCTGGTGGTCCCCCAATTTCAAGGTACGATGGACGTCCACGTCCGTCGAATCTCGCCAGTTTCAGGGTACGATGGACGTCCACGTCCGTCGATTCTCGCAATCTTCGACGACCGGAATTCCCGACCCTTGCAACAGAAAATGCCACGCAACTGCAACCCGGCAAATTGCCCCATCAGTTCGGGACCAGGGACTCGAACCCCGACTAAAAGATCCAGAATCTTTCGTGCTACCATTACACCAGTCCCGAATGGCAATTCCCAGTTTATCGGCCAAAGGCCAGGTTGGCTAGAGCCGATTTGTTGAGCATCCCTGCGGTTTTTCAGACAACCCGGCGGCAACACGGGTTCGCTGCCATGCAGTTCCCCTTCCCCGATGCATGGTCATTCTGCCCAGTCCCCCTCGCGGTTAGAATGAATCCGACTACTTCC
>JBGSVU010000545.1:0-8205 GCA_041752775.1 Pirellulaceae bacterium
GTGCTGGGGTCCAGCACCAGCAGGTCGACTGTTTGGCCGTCTCGCGTGGCAACGACTGAACCGGTTGGTCAAAATCGGGTCCGGCCAGTTTGACGGTCTGGTCGTCACTGCAACTGAGGATCCGGCCATCGGGCAGGAAACGGAGGCTGCGGACCCGCTGGCGATGCGCCTGGTACTCTGCCGCCACTTCGCCACTGGCCACGTCCCAGATGCGAATCATTCCGCTGCGACCGCCCATGGCGACCGTTCGGTCATCGGCCGAGAAGGCCACTGCGTGGTTGTCATCGCAGGGGCACTCAAGGGGACGAAACAGCGAACCGCTGTTCACATCGTAAATTCGCGCCGTCCGTTCAAAGCCCACGGTCGCCAGCAGTCCGCCATCGTGTGAGAAAGCCAGATTGATGATCGCGGCAGGATGCTGGGCGATTTCGCGGGAACCACCCCAGTGGCTGGAATCCCACAGCAGCAGGCGGCGGTCGTTCCCCGCGGTCACGAGGGAATCACCGCCAGGAATAAACTGGGCCGTGCGCACCCAGTCGGTGTGTTCCGCCAGAAAGTTGGTAAAACGTCGTTCGGCAAAATTGTAAATCGAAACCAGATGATCGTCACCGACGACCGCCATCTGGTTGCCGGTCGGGTCCAGCGAAACTCCTGTGATGACAGGAGCCCGGTTGCGGGGTGGCTGGCCCACACTCTGGATGACCTCGCAGCGCCAGTTCAGGTCGTCGACACCAGCGCCTGCGGAAATGTTCTTTGTTGTCGTGGCTGCTGCCCGGCCCGCAATCCCCGTCGCGGCAAGTGAAGCGGCGGCGATTGATCCAAGAAATTGTCTGCGTTCGAGCATCTGTTGCCAGGCCTCCATTGCGTGACTGCCGGAGTGAATTCTCCGGTGTGGCAATACTGGCAACGGGCAGGAACGCATCCCGCAGGACGGTTTTCCACTCGCGGCTTCCCTGCCACCGATTGGGAAAAGGCGGATATCATCGTAGATCGATCTCCAATCCGCCCCGGGTTCCCATTCCAGGAACTCATCGTCAATTATCGACTGACCCAGGGCAGCGAATGAATTGAATCGAATTTTCCTCCGGGAATGCACGAATGGACAAATTGGGCAAAAATAAAGGCCATAAAAGTCGCCGCAATTTAACAAACGGTCGCTCCGATTCGCCTTCCGCCAGCAACCGTTCCCGTCAAAATCACTCACCTCTCCCAGGACTGTCCCAGCCGCTTTCCGGCAGGGAATCGGACTGGCGCTGACAAACAGGACTTTGGCTTTTATTGCCGGTTTCGGGGCCGCCGGGATCCGGCCAGTTTCCGCAGCGAGGACCGGAAATCCGGACCCCGGCCTGGACCGGCCCGTTGACACACTGTGCGGCCGGTAACGGCCGAGGATATTGACGATTCGCCAGGTTTCAACTTAAATCCCCGGATTGAACCCGGCCAGATATTTACGGAATCATTGTGGCAGTACTGATCCAGATCCGCGACGCGCACAAGTGCTATTACGACCAGGTTTTGCTGGATGGGGCCGAGGCGTCGATTATTGAAGACGCCAAGATCGGCTTTGTTGGGCGAAACGGGGCTGGCAAATCGACTCTGCTCCGAATTTTGCTGGACGAAGAAGAACTGGACAAGGGAGAAATCATCAAACACCCCAGTCTGCGGGTTGGGTATTTGCGGCAGCACGATCCGTTTCATGCGGGCGAATCGGCGCTCCAGTTCATGATGCGTGACAGCGGCCAGCCCGACTGGAAATGCGGCGAAGTGGCCGGAAAGTTCGAAATCAAGGGCGCGTATTTGTCGGGCCCGGTTTCTGAACTGTCCGGAGGCTGGCAGACGCGCGTGAAACTGGCTGCGCTCCTGTTGCATGAGCCCAACCTGTTGCTGCTGGACGAACCGACGAACTTTCTCGATTTGCGCACGCAGATTCTGCTGGAACATTTCCTCCGGAATTTTCATGCAGCGGTTGTCGTCGTTTCCCACGACCGGACTTTTCTGAAAGCGACCTGCGACCAGACACTCGATCTGTCGCGAGGCAAGTTGACGATGTATCCTGGCAGGATCGACGGATTTCTGGAGTACCAGCAGGAGCAGCGGGAACATGCCAGCCGGGTCAACGCGGCGGTGATCGCCAAACAAAAGCAGTTGCAGCGATTCATCGACAAGAACCGCGCCGGTGCCAACACAGCCAGCCAGGCGCGCTCCAAACAGAAACAGCTGGACCGGCTGGAGGTGATCGACATCGCATCGTCGGAAGCGACGGCTCATATCCGCGCTCCGGTCGTCGCGCCGCGGAAAGGCACGGTCCTCCGCTGCCACGACCTGGCGATTGGCTATCCCGACCACACCGTGGCCACCGGCATCAACCTGGAAATCAGTCATGGCCAGCGGGCCGCTTTTGTCGGTGACAACGGCCAGGGCAAAACCACATTGCTTCGCACGCTGGTCGGTTCGCTGGAACCGGTCGCCGGACAGGTCAAATGGGGACACGCCAGCGAGATTGGGACCTATGCCCAGCATGTTTATTCGACATTGCCGCCGAAAGACACGGTGCTGGACTATCTCGAAGCCAAAGCCCAGAAGGGGACCACGAACCAGCAAATTCTGGCCGTCGCGGGAGCGCTGCTTTTTCGCGATTCGCACGTGCGGAAAAAGATTTCGGTTTTGTCCGGAGGTGAACGGGCGCGGTTGTGCATGGCCGGGCTGTTGCTGGGAGACTACAACATTCTGGTGCTGGACGAACCGGGCAACCACCTCGATGTGGAAACGGTCGAAGCACTCGCCAGCGCACTGCTCGACTACCAGGGGACGGTGTTGTTCACCAGCCACGACCGGCACTTCATGAGCCGCATTGCGACCAACATCATCGAAGTCCGCGATGGCTGTGCGAGAAACTATCTGGGCGACTATGACGCCTATCTCTACGCCATGAATCAGGAGATTGAAGCGGGGGAAAGGCAACTGGCCGACGCGACCCGCGCCAGCGCAGCGCCCGAACGTTTACTGAATTCCCGGTATTCGGCGAAATCGCCGGAGGGAAAACCGGGCGGGGCGGACAGCCAGAAGGATTTTCGCAAATTGCAAAAACAGTTGCGGGACCTGGAACGAAAAATCGCCCAGCTGGACGAAGAAAAAAAGACCGTACATCAGCAACTGATGGAAACCACCGACGCGGACGAAGCGCTGAAGTTGCACACCCTGTTTACCGGGCTGACGGACAGGCTGGGAGATGCCGAACAGCGCTGGCTGGAACTGAACGAAAGCCTGTAAAAGGGGAAAGCTCACTGGTGTGGCAGTTTTGCAGCATTGTCGGGACGGAACCGTTGTTCATACTGGACAAGTAGCGCATCGGCCGTTTCCGCCTCCGCCGGGAAGCGGGTAAACAGTTCGCGGATTCACCCCAGGTCTGCTGCCATCCAGTCGTGTTGTTCCGGAAAGTTCGGGAAATGCAAAAGGAACCGGAGTTGCGAGTTGAAGTCGTTCAGGGACGGCGCGCGCAGAATGATTTCTGGCGCGTTCGGTGCGACCTGTATCGGGATGACCCGGCCGCCGTTCTGCCGCTGAAAGGGATGGAATGGGCGACTCTCGATCCCGCCCAGCACCCCTTTTACAATCATGCGCGGCGGCAAGTCTGGATTGCCCGCCGCGGGCAGAGACCCGTTGGCCGGATTGTTGCGATCATCAACGACTTGCACAACGAACGCTATGCCGACCGAACCGGGTTTTTTGGCTACTTCGAATCGCCGGATGATCCGCAGGTGGCTTCGATTCTGCTGGACGCCGCACGCGACTGGTTGCTCGACCAGGGCTGTGACACGATGCGGGGGCCGGTCAGTCCTTCCATGAAAAGCGAATTTGGGGTGCTGACCGAAGGCCACTCGCACGCGCCCTTTATCATGATGGCCCACACGCGGGACTACTACGACCGGCTGTTGACCGGCTACGGGCTGTTTCCGGTCAAACGGTTTCACAGTTTTCTGTACGTTCCCGAAGAAGACAATCATGAAGCGCTGCGGCGATTTGCCAGACTCGGCGAGTTCTGTGAACGGCTGCAAAAAAGATTTCCGGAACTGTCGATTCGGCTGGGCACCCGGAAAACCCTCGAACCCATGTTGCGTGAAATCAACCGGATCGGCAATGTGATCCGCAGCCGTGGCTGGGGGTTCGTTCCGCTCAGCGACGCCGAGCTGGATTTCATGGTCAAACAGCTGCGACGGATCATCGACCCCGAGACTGTGATTGGGGCTTACATGGGTGAGCGGATGGTGGGCTACAACGTTTCGATTCCGAATCTGAACTGGGCCATCAAACGCTGCCGGGGACGGTACGACTGGATTCGTTACCCCCAGCTGTTTTACTGGATGAAACGCATTCCCGAGGTACGGCTGATTGCCGTTGGTGTCGATCCGGAAATCCGGGCGAAAGGGATCTCAGCGCTGGTGACCAAATCGATGACCGACCAGTGGTACAAGTACAGTCGCTGGGAGTTCGGATGGATCGCCGAAGACAACCTCGCTTCGATGGATGCCCTGGACCGCGCGCTGCCCTTGCGAAAATACAAGACCTGGCAGGTTTACGAAAAACCGGTCGGCAACAGGCAGGAAGGCGCCCTGGACATTCCTTCCCCGGATTCCGTTCCATGACAGCGGTTTCAAACATTCCTGTTCCAGGTTATGTCCAGGAGCCGTGTTGCGGGAACTCCAGCAGTGTTGACCGGGGAACAGGGTTTCGGCCTGGGAAACGGTCAAAACGGTGACTGGATGGTCCCTGGCAGCAGGGAAACGCACCTGATTCAGTTTTCGGGCAGGTGAAGCGGGGTAATCCGGGTCGGCTTTGTGGTTGCGCGGCGGGGCCGATTAGGCCCGTTACGGAAAATCGACGCCAAAAAGCATGTTTTTTCGGCGGATTTTTGACCTGCGACTGTTTGACCTTGACCCGCGCGGTGCCTAGAATGTGCCGCTCTTCAGATGCCGACTGAAGGAACCCTTGCCCAGCAGAAAACCTTTTAAATCAACACGCCAGAAAATCGACAGGTTCGTTTTTCCGGTTTTGACAGTGAACGAAGCAAAGAGCAGCAGCCATGAACAAGGCAAAAATGAAAAAATCGGAAATGAAACCTTACAAGGAACTGTTGCTCGCTCTGCGTCAGCGGTTGCGGGGCGACGTCAATACGATGGCCGACGCCGCCTTGTCCCGCTCCAATGTCAATGGTGGCGGGGCGGCATCTGCCGTTCCCAGCCATATTGCCGACATGGGCAGTGACACGTTCGAACTCGACAATACACTGGCTTTGATCACCAGTGAGGGCGAAGCCCTGCAGCAGGTCGAAGGTGCTCTTGAACGGATGGAAGAGGGCGTCTATGGTTCGTGCGTGGAGTGCGGCGGACGAATTCCCAAGATGCGTCTGAACGCAATTCCCTACACTCCCTACTGCCTGAAATGTGCCAGTGAGATCCAGGACGAAAAATACTCCTGACCGGGACTGATTTTTTGCCGTGCCTGTGAAATTCAGTCTGGACCTCTGGCGCCCGGATGGACCAGTATGGGCCGGTCAGCATCGGCCGGTCGGTATGGGGCCGGTCAGTTATGGGGCCTCGGTGTCCGGGGATGCGGACATCCGTGCTGTGAATGATGATTCCGGGGAAACAGTCGCCTTGAACAGGGAAGCAACCGCCGTCGAATCGAATTCCAAAATGGTCCAGCCAACAACCAGGGGTGAGGCGGGTGTTCTGACTCGCGCCACCCTTTTTCTGTTTCTGGCCGTTACCACTGGACTCGCGGACCTGGTTTCCAAGTCGCTGGTGTTTGCCAGACTCTATGATTCCGGCTCCGACTGGCAGGAACCCCGCTGGATGGTCGAGGACGTATTTGGATTTCAGACGTCTCTCAACGCAGGTGCCCTGTTCGGGATGGGACAGGGCCAGAGCTGGTTTTTTGCTTTGGTCAGCATGATTTTTCTGGCCGGTATTATGGTGTGGCTGTTTGCTGGCGGGGGCTGGCGCGATCGCTGGATGGTTGTGGCGACGGGCCTGATTGCTGGTGGCATCCTCGGAAATCTGTACGACCGGTTGGGTTTCGGGGCCCTCGCGGGTTTTCCTGCGGGGCATGAAAATTCGGTGCGGGACTGGATTTTGTTTCAGGTCAAAGGAATACGCTGGCTGGAACCCTGGCCGAATTTCAACCTGGCGGATTCGTTTCTGGTGATCGGTGCCGGCCTGATTCTGATTCATGGTTTTTTCATGTCGGGAAAAGAATCCCCGCCCGTAGCGGGGGACCCGGAGAAAACTGATTCCTGATGGTCAACCTGCCTTGATGCAGGATGACTGCGCAGCTGATTATTTTACAACTGCCCGGTGGAAGGTGCTTTTCGCAACGAAACGGCAGGGCGACCATTTTATTTTTGGCCAATTTTAAAAAGTGCCGTTCAAACACCGGGACAACAGATGAGTGACGACCCGCTGAAATCGCGACTGGAACTGGCCCGGGCAATCGCTGTCGAAGCTGGCCGGGTCACATTGAAGTATTTCCGTTCGCGGGAACTGGCGGTGCAGCGAAAAGAGGATGGATCGCCGCTGACGATTGCTGACCAGGAAGCGGAAACGCTGTTGCGGCGCCGCATCGGTGAGACCTTTCCGGATGATGCAATTGTCGGCGAGGAGTACGGTGAACAATCCGGCACCAGCGGCTATTGCTGGGTGCTGGACCCGATCGACGGCACCAAATCTTTCGTGACGGGCGTGCCGTTGTATGGCACAATGGTTGGCGTGATGCAGGGCCAGGAAGCGGTGATTGGGTCGATCTGGTTTCCCGGTCTGGATGAGGGGATGTATGCGGCGACCGGATTCGGAGCCTGGTATTTTTCAGGACAGGCTGAACCGGTGCGGTCCAGTATTGTGGGGCAACGCGAACCGGGTGGTGGCGTGTTGCTGACGACCTGTGACCAGACCCTGGCGCGGCGGCTGGGTCACGAGGCCTGGTTACGGCTGGGAGCAGAGTACGGCGTCTGTCGGACCTGGGGCGATGTTTATGGATACATGCTGGTGGCGACAGGGCGGGCCCATGTGATGCTGGACCCGATCATGAACGTCTGGGACGCGGCAGCGGTGATGCCGATTATTCTTGAGGCCGGCGGAAAATTTACGGACTGGCATGGTTTTCCGCGGGTGGATGGAGGCGATTCCGTGGCCACGGGCGGGCCGTGGCACGACGATGTTTTGGCAATTCTGGCCAGCGGGAACGTGCAAACCTGACCTGCTGCCGGAACAGTCGGGTTTTCCGGCAATCTGGCTGGCATCGGCAATGGCTGACAGGAATTGCCAAAACCGCGGCGGATCGCCGGTTGTCCGCTGGAAAAAGAAGGATTCTGGTGCAACAATAGACAGGATCACTTGCGTTTGTACTGGAGCCAAGGCCCGTCTCCCCGAATTTCGGGCAGTGGCCGGCTTCGGCGCAAGTGAACATTCACAGGTGCGAAGGAGAACAACCGATGCCGCTGTATGAAGTAGAAACCGAGGCGCACATCATCATCACCTGGGCCGCCGACGAGAATTCGGCGACGGAAGTGGTTTCCCAAAGTTACCCAACCGAAAAAGTCCTCCGGATGACCAAACGGCCCCGCGAGAGCTGGGTAATTTCCAAGGCGTTCCTTGGCATCAAGGGAAAAGGCATCGATCCCTGTTCGGTGGCACGCGACTGTCTGTCCAAGGCTTCGGGCGACAAGGTTCATGCCATCCGCCTGTATATGCATGAGACGGGGACTGACCTGGACCAGGCCCGGCGGGTAATTGAGTCCAACATGGTTATGGGCTGGTAATTTTCCTTTTTTCAGAATGAATCCAAAGATTGCGGCCTCTCCCCGGAATAGTCGGGCAGCCTGAACCTGTTCCGGCTGTCAACTGTTCCCTGCTGCTCCCGTTCCGGTAACGAATGAACCCCTTGATCTCATTGACCGGAATCCGGAAAAGGTTTGGTTCGCACGAAGCGTTGCGCGGAGTCGATCTGGATATTGGTCCGGGTGTGACGGGTTTGCTGGGACCGAATGGGGCCGGGAAAAGCACACTGATCAAAATGCTGCTGGGACTGGTCCGGGCCAGCGGCGGCAGCGGCACGGTCCTGGGATTCCGGATGGGTGAGAATGGTCGCAGCATCCGCAGCCGGATTGGCTACGTCCCGGAGGATGACTGTTATGTTCCCGGCCTGACCGGC
>JBGSVU010000546.1:0-1982 GCA_041752775.1 Pirellulaceae bacterium
CCTGGATCAGCGCGATCGCCGCGCGCGGGGAGGCGCCCGTGTGAAAGGCCGGCCATCCGCGCGTCGCGCGAACAATCCGGGTGGTGTAGTCGATCAACCTCGGATCGACCCGAACCTGTTCCGACATCCGGCCCAGTTCCACAATCTCTTCCGGCGAGGTCACCGTTTCCACTTCTTCCAGCAACCTCTGGTCGAGGTCCCTGAGCGTGCTGTGACGCCAGACGATATCGGATTCCTGTTCCAGCGTCGGATAGTCCATCGTCAGTTTGAACATGAACCGGTCCAGCTGTGCCTCGGGCAGATTGTAGGTTCCTTCTGATTCGATCGGATTCTGGGTGGCCAGCACGATAAAGGGAGGTTGCAGCTCGTGAGTCCGGCCGTCCATCGTGACGTTGCGTTCCTGCATGATTTCCAGCAGGGCGGCATGCGTCTTGGCAGGCGCACGGTTGATCTCGTCACAGAGCAACAACTGGGTGAAGACCGGGCCGGGCCGAAAAACAAACTCCTGTTCTTTCACGTTGAAAACCGGCGCACCCGTGATGTCGCTCGGCATCAAGTCGGCTGTGAACTGGATCCGCCCGAATTTACAGCCGAGAACTTTTCCCAGCGTTCGCACCACCAGTGTTTTTCCCATTCCCGGAACGCTTTCGATCAGGACATGCCCCCCCGAATAGACAGCAACCAGTGTCCCCAGCAGCAATTCCTCCTGACCGACAAACAGTTTGCTGGTCTCGCGAATAATCCGGTGCCAGGTTTCCGATGCCCGGTTGCCTGGCACAAGGTTGTCCAGCGGATTGACGACCAGGCCCGAGGGGGTAGCCGGTGTACCCGGCCGCTGTGAAACCGGCGGGGCCTGGACTGGCCCGGTCGTCTGCGGCGACAATCCGGCTGTCGATCTCGCGGCAGCAGGGCCGACAGATATCTGCGGCGGCGGCTGGAGGGGAATCTGCAACACCTGCTGGCAGTGCGGACAGTGTGTTTTTTTTCCGCCTGAACTGTGGGGAACTTTCAGCGATTTGCCGCAATTTTCACACTCCAGCCGGATACCATCCTGAAAATTTGTCTGGGAATCGTTCATTCAGTCTGCTTTGCGGGTTAAGGGATTCTGGATGGATGGCCGGGAACGGTCGTCTGCGACGCGATGCTGTTTGTGCCGCTGCGAGCGGAACCAGCCGGATACCTGCGCAGAGTCCGAGGATTTTTCGATCAACTGGCCCACGGCTTCGACATGCCGGCCAAAGCCTGGCTGGACATCCGGAACGAGGCGTTTCTGGCGCCCCAGGAAGGGTATTTTGGAGCAGAGATAAAACACACCCAGCACCAGGAAGTGCGGGACAATGTAACGAATCGGCGGCTGGTTGATCCACGCCCACGCCGTCTGGTTCTCAAAAACCGCATCCGAGATCCGGATTTCCGAAGAAGTCAGCATCAGGATCGGGCCCGGTACTCCGTCCAGCAACGCAATGATTTCATTCGCTACCTGGCGACTGGCTGGCCGGGTCAGCGAATAATTCAGCAAGGCCGATCCATTGGAAACGATCACGACTCTTTCCTGGTCCGCGCGTCGAAAAGATTCAGACACTGGTGTTGAGAACACGAAGGGCACGCTTTCCGCCGAAACGAAAATCTCGCTGTAAATTCGCGTGACCGGCATCAGTCGCCGGTGGCCCAACACGATCGTGCCGCCAGATACATCGATCGGGTCGGGACCGTCACCATAGAGTTCATCCAGTCGAATCCGTGGCCCTTGTTCCAGTTTGAACCAGCGGCACTGGATTTCGCCTGTCGGCTGGTTTCCGACCGGGGGGATCGTGTCGCGTTGAGCCATCGATCGGGCGCGCCGCCGGGCGATGCTGTCGGCGGAGGGCGCCGTTGCCGACTGCAAACCCTGATTCCAGTATTCAACCGCCGCGTCAAAGTCCGACCCGACAAACATCAGTCGCCGTCCGGAATCGTTCGTCAACCACGTCTCCAGCCGGTCG
>JBGSVU010000547.1:0-2977 GCA_041752775.1 Pirellulaceae bacterium
GATGCCAGATTTTTTCCCGGTTGAACGGACCGCGGTCGGGCAAATACTGATAGTGCATCCGCCATCCGGCATCCGAGCCCTGCATCACATACGCCCAGCGCGCCCTGTCGCCGCTGTCCGAATTGTTGTCGCCGGTGAAAAGATTCCCGAACTGGTCAAAGGCCAACTCCTGCGGATTGCGAAGGCCAGTCGCAAAAACTTCCAGCCCGGTCCCGTCTGGTTCACAACGAAACACGGCGCCGCTGTCAGGGTCAGCCAGCACCCGCCCGTCCGGCAGCTCCAGATGATATCCCCGGTCACCGATGCTGAAATAAACCCGCCCGTCGGGACCCATCACCAGCCCGTGCATGTCGTGGCCGCGAAAAGCGACCCGGACTCCGAAACCCGACTGCAGCGATTCCCGTTCTTCCGCCACGCCATCACCATCGGTATCGCGCAGCCGCCACAGGTCCGGAATGTTCGTGTACCAAACCGAATCGCCGACATTCAGGATTCCGGCACCCGTGCCACACTCCAGGCGGTTGAAATGGTCCGCAAAAACGCTCGACCGGTCGGCTATGCCATCGCCATCGGTATCTTCGACCCTCCGGATCCGGTCATCTTGCCGGGTGTAACCGGCATCGGCATCGGGTAACAGTTTTCGGTGGTAGTCGATCCGGTCCTGCACCGTGCGCGCGGCGAGGTCATGCTCCAGCCAGGTCTGATCGTGACTGCGATTGTCTGTGACGCCCTGCTCCTGCCGAAACGTTTCACAGACAAAAATCCGTCCGCGACTGTCGATCGTAAACGCGACGATATTGGCAACATCCGGTTCGGCCGCGAACAGTTCCTTTTTCCACCCGGCCGGAACCGTGAATTGACCGAGCGCCTGAGCCGCTTCATCCGATGCTGCTGCAACCGACGGTGCAACCGGATCCGGAGTCTGTGGCACGACTCCGCAAACCGGTTTCGCGACCAGCATCAGAACCAGCAGTGCCACGATACGCACCGGAACAGGGAGCGCCCGGTCAATGTCCCAACACCGGAGGCACCCTTCCAGACGCCACCTGGTCCGCTGGATCGCCGAACGACCTACCACCCTGTTTCTCATTGTTTGTTCGCCGTCACGCCGGGCCAGTCATCCGTCCGGAAGGGCGTCAGCGGCAACCCGGATTTCGAATACATGTTGCAGACCGGATTGTCGGCCCAGGCATACCGCACGGCGACTGGAGCCGAAACGGCATCGCTCCAGACTTCGACCCGTCCGTCGTCCAGGAATTTTGCACTGGCAGAATGAAAAACCTTGTCTTCACCCGCCACTGTGAAGCCGACGGGGTTGCCGACATCGAACGGTCTCCAGCCAGCATCGGCGTGGCGGAATTTCAGGACGGCTTTGCCACCGGCGACTTCCAGCGATTCGAAACGGGGACTTTGCCATGCCACGCTGATTCCATAATCCCGTGCCAGGGCGATCCGCGCCAGACGCCGCCCGACATCGACTTTGTTTTTGGGATGAATGTCTTTTCCTTCGCCGACGTCAATGATCACGGCCTGGCCGCAATTCTCCAACCGGTCGAGCGTCATCGTCTGGGCTTCGCGCAGTTCGGCCCAGTCGCTGTCCTGGGGTCCGGCGGATTCCTGTTTGAAATCGGCCAGCTGCACCCAGTAAAAAGGAAAATCACCCTGGCCCCATTCTTTTCGCCAGCTGGAAATCATCAGGGGAAAGAGTTCGCGATACTGCCAGGCCCGCCCGGCATTCGATTCACCCTGGTACCAGATCGCACCGCGAATGCCGTAACCCAAATGCGATTTCAGAATGCCGTTGTACAGGTTGCCCGGCCGCTGGTTCCCGCCCATCTGTCCCCGCATCTGGTTCAGCTGTTTTTCCTGTTCCTCGCTGCGAGTGGTGAGCGCCTCCAGTTCAGCCAGTTTCGCTTCGGCGTCGGCCCACCGCTGGCTCATACCGGCGAAGCGGTCATCGCCATCGAGCAGACTGCGATCAACCCAGGCTTCGCAGGCGCTGCCGCCCCACGAGTTGTTGACCAGCCCGACCGGGACATTCAGGGTCTGATGCAGTTGCCGTCCGAAAAAGTACCCGACGGCGGAAAACTGGCTGACGTTTTCTGGCGTGCAAACCATCCAGTTCGAATTGGCATGACTCCAGACGGGTTGCTGTGTACCGACATTGGGAAAATTGATCATGCGAATTTGCGGATGGTTCGCTGTCAGCTGTTCCAGATCGGCATCATTGGCCGCTGCGACGGGCCACTCCATGTTCGACTGGCCACTGCAAATCCAGACTTCTCCCACCAACACATCGTCGATCACGACTTCACGGCCTCCCGCCTCGCCACCGCGGATTTTCAGCTGAAAGGGGCCCCCGGCGGCGACCGGGTCGAGTGTCAGCGACCAGTTGCCTTCCGCATCGGCGGTGGTTTCGTGGTTCTGTTCCGCAAAGCTGGCGACAATTTTTTCATCGGCCGCGGCGTGTCCCCAAACCCGGTTGGGCTGGTCACGCTGCAGGACCATGTGATCGGAAAAAATGTTGGGCAACTCCAGGGCCGATTGCCCCCGCGCCACTCCAGGCGAGAAATCGGTCAGGGAAACGGCAACCATTGCCACAACAAAAAAACGCGCGAGGCCTGTTGAGATCATGCGGACGACTCCCCGGGGTTCAGCCTGAATGCCAGAAACAAAAAAAGTCCGACCCAGGTCCTGCGACCCGGGTCAAACCCGATATTGTCCCTGCCAGGGAGCACCGTGTAAAGCAAGCGGGACCGGCGAGGTCGCTTTCTGCGGTTTGGCAGTGCCAGGGTCCGTGTCCGCAAGGACTATTTTTTGTTCGGGAAATAGTCGCCAAGACTCTCGTATTTGTAACCGGGTTTACCGACGCGGGCCCACGAATAGAGCAGGTATTCGACATAGGCGTCATCATTCGTGGCCGGATCATAGCCAGTCCCCTGACGGTTGCCGTAGCTGACGATGTCGCCTTCGAACT
>JBGSVU010000548.1:0-2358 GCA_041752775.1 Pirellulaceae bacterium
GGTTGCCACGGAAACCCTTCCGAGATCATGTTGATACCGAAGCTGGTGTTGGGGACCAGTCCGATTTCGTCCAGGTCGGCGTTGATCATGCGCGCTGCGAGAGCCCGGCACTGGTCGAACTGGCGGGACCATTCCGTCCACAACCCGTCCCCGTCGTGAAAGGCCTGGTCCAGCCATGTGGAAATCCGCTGAAAAGCCCGTTGCGGCAAGGGACCGACGGCGGCATGGTCCAGTGATACCCAGCGTCCTGTTACCGGGACTTCACGCCGGAATCGTTCCCAGTCGATGGGGCTGGCCCCGTCGGCTGGGGAAGTGACCGGGTTCGTCGCGGAACTGGGGTGATTGGTCGAAGGAGCCGGCATGGGATTGGGAACCTGCAGGGAATTACTGAATATCGGCGGTGCAACGGGGTTGAATGGCCATTTCGTGTCGGCAAGACCTGACCATTCGTCAAAGTTTGTTGCCCGGACACAGAATTTCTGAATATTCTGGCCTGTATGTACGGGTGACAGGGGTCAACGGGCAATTATACTGGAAACACAACAGTTGCCAGGTAATCAAGTCGATCTACCGGATCGGGCGCGTCCCACGCGGATTTGCGGGGGCGGTTCGTTCCATTTTTTCATTCCGGAACCGGGAAAGCCGCAATATGCAGAAAGGTCTGTGCATTACCGCACTCAGCATTTCCGCTCTGGTATTGTTGCTGTTTTTGGCGGACATTCTGCTGGGATTGCTGGGAATGCAGTCCATGGCGCCCTACAAATCGTTCTCGATGTTGGGTGATGCGGTGTTCATGGTTATCGCAGCGCTGATCGCGTGGCAATGCTGGTCGATCTTTCGGAAATTGCCCTGATTCTTTGACGACTTCCTGCCAGCCGGTCGCGAGGTTTCACCGCGAGGATGCGGGAATGGACCAGGGAGCCGGACCCTGCTACAGATATTTTTCAGCCATTTTTGTCAAAAACCCGCGCGGCTATGGACAAAATTGGCAGAATCGACGATATTCCGGGACTCGAATTTTGTCCCGCCCAGGGGTTCGCCGCGACCACTGATGTCCGTCCCGACCCAGGCTGATTCCGAACGTTGAACGATTGAAGTATGCCGAATATCAAAAGTGCCAAGAAACGGATGCGTCAGGACGCGGTTCGCCAGATGCGCAACCGCGCTGCCAAGAGCGAATTGAAAACACTGGTTCGCCGGGTTCTGAATTCGGTCAAGGAAGGAAAACTGGACCAGGCCGATGCCGATCTGCGCGTGGCTTCGAAGCGGCTGGACCAGGTCGCTGCCAAAGGGACGATTCACAAAAACTCTGCTGCACGCAAAAAGTCACGGCTGTCTGCCGTGGTAAAACACGCCAAAGGGAAATAGTTCCTGCCGCACGGGGCTGTTGGATTCACGGGGCTGTTGGATTGCAGTGTGGGCCATGTTGCCCATTGCCCCGCCAGAGTGACTCTGTTGCAGCGGCATGGCGATCCCATCCCGGACGTACCCGAGGCGGTCCGCCCGTAAATTCCCGCAAAGTCCGCTGAACGATCGACAGGATCGACTGTTACTTCAGAGGAATTCGCGGCTGCACGAATCTGGGAACGGTCGCCAGGTCCGCCCGTCCATTTTCATGCGCTGTCGGCAGGACTCTGGCTTTTTTCGACCGGTGTCACCGGTGTCTTTGTATTTCTTCTGCGGGCAGTCTGCCCCGGTTTCTGCCTGAGCCATTTTTTTTCCGGCCACGTCGGGCCGGTTTTCTTTTTCGACGGTTGTGCCTGATCGCGAAAAAAATGAGCCACGTGCGGGAGATTTTTCGCCTGAGGAAATAAGGGGGGATCAAGGCTGGCAAGCTGAATCCCCCTGAATTCCCGGCTGGGTGGAATGAATTCGGGTTTGAGCCCGACGCCCATTTAATTCCCCGCCCGTCTTTTCCTGCGCACAAAAGGCACTGTTTATGGTGGTTCAGAAACCGCACCCCCGCGTTCGCCGAATGATTGTTTCTGACGGGACCGATCCCCGAACTGGCCGCAACCCGTTTCCGATTGGCGAACCGGGCGAACGGACGTTTCGTGCCAGTGTGGCGCTGGTCAACGACTGTTATGAATTGGCCTGTCGAATTGCGGACGCCTTTTTGCTGGCCTGCACCGACAAATACCTGCGGCCTGCTTTCAGAGAAGTGATGCCCGACGGATGGTCCGGTTTGGCAATTGACATGGCCAAGGGGCTGGCAAGGGACGTGATGTGGATTGTGGCAGGCGCCGGAATTGGTGCAAGTTTTGGTGCCGTGCTGGGAACCCTGTGCCCACCCGCCGAACCGCTGACCCTCGCGGGAGGCGCCGCACTGGGTATCAAATGCGCGAAGAGCGGTCGAGG